>JBGSXK010000500.1:0-10877 GCA_041751455.1 Anaerolineae bacterium | reverse complement strand
CCAGAATCACCACTGCACCATCAGCTTTATCCGCATCTTCAGGATTTGGGCTGATAAACCAGCCCTTGAGTTCCAGCCCATCCGATGCTGCGAATGTGATTTCCTCCCAATTGACCAGCCCGTAACGACTTTCCGGGGTATGGTCGACTAAACTGCGCGGCGGATGCGTCCAGGTGTATGCCTGGCGCCAGGCGATATACAACACGCCAGACACGACAAGAAGCAGACACCCAACGACCAGTACCGCCGCAATTTCACGCCAGTAGCGCAGCATAATACCTCCTCAATCCTTCATGGAAAATCTCGCCAGAACCTTATCATTTTTACCTTGTCCAGGGCTATCAACTGCACACCCGCTACAAGCGTACCATTTAGCTCTCTGCAAGGTCGCATCCCTAACATCCGTTTATAATATGTTTATGTTGAACAAGCACCGCAAGCTCACCACACAACATCTGCCTGTCATTTACAACACAAGGCATACACATTCCTGGGGAAAGAAACATGCACGAAAAATTTAGCAGCTACATCATTGGCGAAGGCACGCTGCTCATCCAGTGCGCGGATATTCTTCTCAATCGCGGCCACGCTGTTTATGGTATTGTCTCCGAGAACCCGGCTATCAAGCAGTGGGCACAAAGTGTGGGTATACCTGTGATTGCCCCACGCCCCAGAGAGTCTGTCATCACTGCGCTGAGTGAAAAGCCCTTCGATTATCTTTTCAGTATCGCCAACCTTTCCATTATCCCAGCGGAAGTGCTGCGGCTGTCAGGTAAGACGGCAATCAACTTTCATGATGGCCCACTGCCGCGTTATTCCGGTCTGAATGCAACCAATTGGGCGCTTCTCAATCAGGAAACCACACATGGTATCACCTGGCATACTATGATGGGTACAGTAGACTCCGGCGATATTCTCAAGCAGCAGCTTATCGAGATCGCTCCCGGCGAAACTGCCTTCACGCTCAATACCAAAACCTATGAAGCCGCCATCGCCACCTTCCCGGAACTGGTGGACGAACTCGCAGAGGGACGCACCCAGCCACGCCAGCACCAGCTTGACCCAAGCACTAAGTTCATGCGCGATGACCGCCCACGCGGGGCGGCTGTCATCGACTGGCGGGCAGATGCCGAGAGCACCGCCGCACTGGTCCGTGCGCTGGATTTCGGCCCGGTGCAGAACCTGCTGGCTCGTCCCAAGCTCATGATCGGAGATCGCGCGTTTATTGTTCAGGAAATCGAGGTGCTGGATGCATCCAGCACCGCCATACCCGGCACTCTGACACGCATTGAGTCCGATTCGCTGCAAGTCGCCACTGGAACACAGGAAGTTGTACTCCGCAGGTTACATACCATTGGTGGTCAGCCTGTTTCCATCCTTGATCTGGCCGCAGAATTGAACCTGCGCGAAGGTTCGCGCCTGACCGATCTCACTCCAGAAGCCTTTAACAGCCTCACTACCCTCAATGGCGCGCTGGCAAAGCATGAAACCTACTGGCATAACCGTCTCTCTATGCTGGAAACTGTCGAACCACCCTACGCGAATCGCAGTTCAGAACAGTTCACAGCCTTGAGTTATGCCACTCTGCCATTTGATTCCCCGGCAGAGGTTGTTCAGTTCGCGTCCACGAAAGGGCTGCGCCCTGCCGATTTTCTCATAGTGGCATTTGGCACCTATATGGCGCGTATTAGTGGCAGCACTGCCTTTGATGTCGGCTTTAGTGACCCGGCACTGCGCCGGGATATTGCCGGTTTCGAGCCATTTTTCGCCACTCATGTCCCGCTGCGGGTGAAGATCAACCCTGAGGGCAGCCTTGAGGATATTATCGGCGGGCTGGCAGAGCAGTTGGCAAAGACCCGTGAGCGTAAAACTTACCCCCGTGACCTGACCAGCCGCCATCCCGAACTTACTATATTACAGGCCGCTGATGGTATCCCGGCTTATCCAGTTGTTGTCGAACAGATCATCGACCCATCAGGATACAGCGCACCGGCCGGCACCGAAATCGCGCTGATCGTCACGCCAGATGGCACGACCTGTCATTGGGTGTACCAGGCCCCCCTGCTGGACGCAAACAGCATCGCTATTATGCAGCATCAGTTTACTAACTTCCTGTATACGTTGATGAATGCCCCGCAGCACAGCTTTGCAGACACGCTGCTGCTGACTGATGCGGAATATCATCAGATGATGGTGGAATGGAATGCGACAGAGACAGAGTACCCGGCAGAAGTCTGTATCCACCACTTGTTCGAAGCACAGGCTGCCCACACTCCGGATGCAATTGCCGTGGTATACGAAAACCAGCAGCTTACTTATAGTGAATTGAATGCCGCAGCCAACCAGCTTGGCAGCTATTTACGTCAGCTCGGTGTTGGGCCAGATGTGCGCGTGGGCATTTATATGGAGCGTTCGCTCGATCTCATGGTCGGGCTTCTCGGTATCCTCAAGGCAGGCGGTGCATATGTGCCGCTCGACCCCACTTATCCCGAAGACCGTATCGCCTTCATGATTAAAGACGCACAAGTACCCGTCCTCCTCACCCAGCATCACATGGTCAACCGTCTGCCACAACATCAGGCGCAGGTCGTCGCTATCGATAATGATTGGCAGACTATTGCTCAGGAAAGCGCCGAAAACTTCGACAGCGGCATACAATCTCACCATCTGGCTTACCTGATCTATACCTCTGGCTCGACAGGACTGCCTAAAGGTGTGATGATTGAGCATCACAATGTCATCAACTTCTTTGTGGGAATGGATGAACGCCTTGGTTATGAAGGCACACCCGGCACCTGGCTGGCCGTCACCAGCCTGTCCTTCGATATCTCAGTGCTGGAACTCTTCTGGACATTGACTCGCGGTTTTAAAGTCGTGGTGTATGCCGATTCTGAAAAAACCACTTTCAGGGAAAATGGCGTAGTTGCCCCGCATGTAGACAAGTCTATCGAGTTCAGCCTGTTCTACTTTGCCAGCGACGAAGGCGAAGATGTAGCCGACAAATACGAACTGCTGTTGGAAGGCGTAAAGTATGCCGACCAGAATGGCTTTAGCGCGGTCTGGACACCAGAGAGACACTTTGGTGCCTTTGGTGGCTTGTACCCCAACCCCTCTGTTGCCAGCGCTGCCATCGCCGCCATTACCAAAAACATCAAGATTCGCGCTGGAAGCTGCGTATCGCCATTACACAGCCCCATTCGTATCGCAGAAGAATGGGCCCTGGTGGATAACATCTCCAAAGGGCGTGTCGGTATTTCCTTCGCGGCGGGCTGGCAACCTAATGACTTTGTGCTTATGCCCGGTAACTTTGCGGATCGTAAAAACGGCATGTTCCGCGATATCGAGACTATCCATCGCCTGTGGCGTGGCGAAACTGTCGATTTTCCCGGTCATGATGGTAAGCTGGTGCCCGTGGCGACCTTACCACGCCCTGTTCAAAAAGAGCTGCCTACCTGGATTACCATTGCTGGCAACCCTGAAACTTTCCAGATGGCAGGCGCAGGTGGCTATCATATCCTTACCCACCTCCTCGGCCAGAGCGTCGAAGAACTGGCTGGCAAGGTCGCAGCCTACCGCCAGGCATGGCAGGATGCCGGACACCCCGGCGAGGGACACATTACTGTCATGCTGCACACGTTCGTTGGCAAAAATAATGACGAAGTGCGCGAGATTGTGCGCGAACCGATGAAGGCTTACCTGCGCAGCGCTCTCAATCTGATTCGCGCAGCAGCATGGAGTTTCCCGGCCTTTAAAGATCGTGCACAGAACAGCGGCAAAAATCCGATGGAGATCTTCGACTCTCAGGATTTCACGCCAGAAGAAATGGACGCGCTGCTGGAACACGCCTTCGAGCGTTACTTCGAAACGAGTGGCCTGTTTGGCACGCCAGAAACCTGCCTGAAAATGGTCAATAAGCTCAAGGCGATGGGCGTGACCGAAATCGGCTGTCTCATTGATTTTGGTGTACCTTCGCCCACGGTGCTGCGGATGCTGGTGGATTTAAATCTGCTGCGCGGCATCGCCACCCTGCCCGCTTCAGAGCAGGTACAGGACGCGGCGGAACTACAGCATCTGCACGAACTGGCGCAGATTGCCTACCCTGGCAGTGATTACAGCATTCCGGCACAGATCAAGCGTCATCAGGTCACGCATTTCCAGTGTACCCCCTCGATGGCAGCCATGCTGCTGGTGGATGATCGTATGCGGGATTCGTTCAAGTCACTGCAACGCCTGATGATCGGTGGCGAAGCGTTCCCAATTGCGTTGGCGAATGAACTGAGCAGGTTGGTGGCGGGGGAAGTCATCAACATGTATGGCCCCACCGAAACCACGATCTGGTCATCTACCCATAAGCTCGATGGTGACCAGGGTGTCGTCCCTATTGGAAAACCTATCGCCAATACGCAGCTTTATGTGCTGGATCAATATATGCGACCACTTCCGGCGGGCATCCCCGGTGAGTTATTCATTGGCGGCGATGGTGTCGTGCGGGGTTATCTTGATCGCCCGCAGCTCAATACTGAGCGGTTTATCCCCGACCCCTTCAGCCATAAACCCGACGCACGACTTTACCGCACAGGTGATGTCGCCCGTTATCGCAGCGATGGCAACATCGAATTCCTGGGTCGTAACGATCATCAAGTGAAGATTCGCGGCTACCGCATTGAACTCGGTGAGATCGAAAAACTGCTTGACCAGCACCCGGATGTCAACACCTCAGTGGTCATTGCCCGCGAGGACACACTTGGCGACAAGCGGCTGGTAGCCTACATGATCTCGCGGAACGGACAGCCGCTCTCTGGCGCTGCACTGCGCGAATACCTGAACGAAACTCTGCCCGATTTCATGATCCCGTCACATTTCGTTACGCTGGACGCTTTTCCGCTGACACCAAACAAAAAGACTGATCGCAATGCGCTGCCTGCTCCCAGCGAGGTTGCCAGCGCTGTTCCAGCGACGTATGTCGAGCCACAGGGTGAGCTGGAAGAAAAAGTCGCCGCCATTTTGCGAGAAACGCTGGGCGCGCCGCGCGTCAGCATGAGCGACAGTTTTCTCGATCTCGGAGGTAACTCTATCCTCGCGGTGGTGGTCAACCGCCGTCTGGGTGAGGTCGCGCCGAAGAAGCCCTCAGTTGCCGACCTATTCCGTTTTAATACTATCGGGGCGCTGGTCGAGTATCTGAAAAGCGATAATCAGGCCGAAGTGCAGGCGACAGTAGAAGAAGCCAAAACGCGCAAATCCCTGCGGGAGCGCCAGCTTGAGCGTCGCTTGGGCAACCGCAGTCGTTAAGTTGCGCGCAAGGCGAACAACTTTACAATAGAATAGCTGCCCCCGCATACTAAAAATGAAAGCTTAAGTTATGCGGGGGTTTCTTGATGAACGTGGAGAACATGGATGAGCAATCAAGAACTACTTGATTCATTGAACGGCTCGGAAATTGCCGTCGTGGGCATGGCCGGGCGATTCCCCGGTGCGAACAACCCGGACACTTTCTGGCAAAATCTGCGTGATGGCGTGGAGTCTATCACCCAGTACAGCGATGATGAACTGCATATGGCGGGGGTAGATGATCTGCTCCTGCGCAACCCCAACTATGTGAAATCAGGCGCGCCATTGGACAAGATGGAAATGTTCGACGCGCCGTTTTTTGGCTTTGGCCCGCAGGACGCAGCCATCATGGATCCCCAGCACCGCCATTTCCTGGAAGTATGCTGGGAAGCGCTGGAAAGCGCTGGGTACGACCCAGAGCGTTTTGATGGATTAATCGGAGTGTACGGCGGCTCAGGCCATAACGCCTATATGCCCTATAACCTGCTGACTAACCCCCGTTTTATTGCCGATGTCGGCTTATTTCATATTCGTCACACAGGCAATGATAAAGACTTTTTGACCACTCGAGTCTCGTTCCGCTTCAACCTTAAAGGCCCCAGTGTCAATGTCCAGACCGCTTGCTCTACTTCATTGGTTGCCATTCACCTCGCCTCGCTCAGCTTGCTCAACGGCGAGTGTGATATGGCATTGGCAGGCGGTGTAACGATAGAACTCCCTCATCGGCATGGCTATATTTATCGCGAGAAAGAAATTCTCTCGCCAGATGGTCACTGCCGTGCCTTCGATGCCGACTCCAGAGGCACTGTTTTCGGCAGCGGCGCGGGCGCGGTAGTGCTGCGCCGTCTGGGCGATGCCATCGAGTCGGGCGACCATGTTCATGCGATCATTCGCGGTTCGGCCATCAATAACGATGGCGCGGGCAAAGCCAGTTACTTCGCCCCCAGCCCGGACGGCCAGTTTAAGGCCATTACCATGGCGCTGAGCATGAGCGATGTCCCTGCAGAAACCATTTCATATATCGAGACACACGGTACAGGCACCGTCATCGGCGATGATATCGAAATCAAAGGTCTGACACAGGCTTTCCGCACGCAGACTGATAAAAACCAGTTTATCCCCATCGGCTCTGTCAAAACCAATATCGGCCATCTCGATACCGCTGCCGGGGCCGCCAGCATTATCAAAACAGTGCAGGCACTCAAGCACAAGCAGCTTCCACCAAGCTTGAACTTCAAGCGCCACAATCCAGAAATCGACTTTGAGAACAGCCCGTTCTACGTTAATGGTAAGCTCACCGACTGGCATGTCCCAGCAGGTATCCCGCGCCGCGCGGGGGTAAGTTCACTCGGCGTAGGCGGCACCAATGCACATATTATCCTGGAAGAAGCGCCTGTTTTCGAGCCATCCAGCGCATCGCGCCCATATCAACTGCTGATGCTGGCAGCCCGCAGTAATACCGCACTCGATAAAATGACGACAAACCTTACGGAACATCTGCGCCAACATCCTGAACAAAATCTTGCAGATGTCGCCTACACCCTCCAGGAAGGCCGCCAGCATTTTAAAAACCGCCGCATTCTGGTGGTAAGCGATCACGAAGACGCGCTCAACACCCTGGAGACCAATGACCGCCAGCGCATTTTCAGCCAGTCGCCAGACCGTGACCAGAGCAGCCCACAAATCGTCTTTATGTTCCCCGGTGGCGGTGCGCAGCATCCCAACATGGGGCGCGAACTTTATGAAAACGAACCCCTGTACCGCGAAGTGGTCAATGAATGCCTGGAGATTTTGAAGCCACAGATCGATTTTGATCTGTACAGGTTTATGTTCCCTGAAGATGATCAGGTTGAAGAAGCTGCGCGTGTCTTAGAGCAGGTTCATTCTGCCGGACTGCCCGCTTTGTTCATTACCGAATACGCTCTGGCTCGCCTGTGGATGTCCTGGGGCATCCAGCCCGCCACCATGACCGGGCACAGCATGGGTGAATACACGGCAGCGTGTCTGGCCGGGGTCATGTCACTGAAAGATGCCTTGTCCATTGTGATGGTGCGCGGCAGGTTGTTCGAAACACTGTCTGAAGGCGCGATGCTCAGTGTCCCCCTGCCCGAAGCCGAAGTCGAACCGCTGTTGATCGGTGAATTAAACATCGCGGTGATTAACAGCCCGACTAGCTGTGTAATTTCCGGCCGTGTGGAGCTTATCGAGCAGATGGAAGCGCTGCTCAGCGAAAAAGGCATTGAAGCGCGCCGGGTGCGTATCGCGGTGGCTGCGCATTCTGCCATGCTCGAACCCATTCTAGCCGAATTTCATAAGCATGTCTCCAACATCAGGCTCAACCCGCCTACAATGCCCTACATTACTAACCTGACCGGTACATGGATTCGCCCGGAAGACGCGACCAACCCACAGTATTGGGTCGATCACCTGCGCCATACCGTGCGCTTCGCCGATGGCCTGAGCGAATTAATGACTCACAGTGATTACATCCTGCTGGAAGTCGGCCCCGGCAATACCTTAAGTGCACTGGCACGCCAGCATCCTGATAAAGCTCAAGGGCAGATCATTTTGCCATCATTGCGCCACCCACGCGAGAATATCCCCGACTTGCAATATGTGCTGACCACCCTCGGCAGGTTGTGGCTTAACGGCCAGAAGATAAACTGGCAGGCTTTTTATCAGGATGAAGTGCGCTATCGTGTGCCCCTGCCCACCTATCCCTTCGACCACCAGCGTTACTGGATCGAACCTGGTGATCAGGTCTATGCTGACCAAACACCGGAAGCACGGCTGGCAAAACTGCCCGATATGGCCGACTGGTTCTACCGTCCAATCTGGAAGCGAGTACAGCCCCCTGCTCCAGCATCACTGGAAAAAGCGCGGTGGCTGGTTTTCCTGGATGAAACGGGCCTGGGCAGCCAGATCGTCAAGCGGCTGAAGAAAGACGGTCATGAGGTTATCACGGTCAGCTACGATCGCCAGTTCACCAAGCTTGGCGATAAAACCTATGCGCTGGATGAACGGGAGCGTGAAGATTATTATGCGCTGGTCGATGAACTCATTGAAAACGACCTGCTGCCACAGAAGATTCTCCACACCTGGGCACTCACAGCGCCCAATAAGCCGCTGCCACCACGGTTAGAGTTCTACCAGAAAAGCCGCGACCGCATCTTCTACAGCCTGCTGTTTCTGTCGCAGGCACTCGGCAGCCAGAGCTTGCCGCATCGTGTCCATCTCGGTGTTGTCTCCAACGGAATCCACCAGATCGGCAACGAGCCACTGCCCTATCCTGAGAAAGCCATTCTTCTGGGGCCGGTGAAGGTCATCCCGCGTGAGTTCCCGGATATTGCCTGCCATAATATCGACATCGTGCTGCCGCGCCCTGGTGCGTTTGACCGCCTCTGGAATCCCAACAGCCGCCAGCTTGAGCAGCTTGTTGAGCAGATCATCGCCGAGTTTAACGACGAGCCACAGGCAGCAGTAGTCGCCTATCGTTACACAGACCGCTGGGAGCAGGACTTTGAGCGCGCCCCGCTGGAAACCAGTGAAAACCGTCTGCGCGAACGGGGTGTTTACCTCATCACAGGCGGTCTAGGTGGCATCGGTCTGGCTCATGCCGAATACCTCGCGCAGCATTATCAGGCACGGTTGGTACTATTCGGGCGCACTGGCCTGCCAGACCGCGAGGAATGGACTCATTGGCTGGCTACCCATAATGTGCAGGATAAAATCAGCCGCCAGATTCGTAAAGTGCTGGCGCTGGAAGCGATGGGCGCAGAAGTGCTGGTCCTTAAAGCAGATGTAATTAACCGCCAGCAGATGCGCCGCGTGATCGAAACCGCTTACGAGCATTTCGGCGCGATTCACGGCGTGATTCATGCCGCCGGTGTACTCGATGATGGCCTGATCAGCACCAAAACAGCAGGTGCCACCGAGCGCGTTCTCGCACCTAAAATCCGGGGTGCGCTACTGCTGGATGAGCTGTTGGGCGATAAAGGGCTGGATTTCTTCGTACTCTTCTCATCCACCAGCACAACATTAGGCTCACCAGGGCAGGTCGATTATACAGGTGCGAACGCCTTTCTGGATGCCTATGCGCAGGGCAAAAAGGCCGCAGGCGGCCCCTACACCGTAACCATCAACTGGGGCATGTGGCGTGAGGTAGGTATGGCGGCGGAAGCTGCTGCTGAGGCTGGCCTGCTTAACAGCGCTGGCCGGGAAATGGGCAAACCTGTCGACCATCCGCTGCTGGATAAAGTTATCATGGACACCCCCGACGAAATCGTCTATACCTCAGAATACAATGTCAAACAACACTGGATTCTGGATCAGCACCGCCTCAAAGATGGCACCGCGCTCATCCCTGGCACAGGCTATCTGGAATTAGCACGTGCCGCGTTAGAAAAAGAGACCCCACGAGGCCCTGTCGAAATTCGTGATTTGTTCTTCATTGCGCCGCTGGAAGTCAAAGAGTATGAACCCAGAGAAGTCCAGGTCACGCTCAATAAAAACGGCGGTGGCTATCATTTCACAGTTGCCAGCAAATCCGAAGCTGAAGAGGCCTGGCAGGAACACGCACGCGGTAAAGTGGGTTATACCAGCAGCGCCACTCCCCCCACCTATCCTATCGATGAAATCGCCGCACGCTGTACCCTCAGCGAAACCACCTTCGGCCTGAAAGAGCAGTTCACCCGGCAGGAGGAGCACCTCAACTTTGGCCCACGGTGGAAGAACCTCCGCCACATGAAGTTTGGACAGGGTGAAGCGATTGCCGTGCTGGAACTGCCAGAAGAATTTGTGGACGACCTGCGTGATTACAAAGTCCATCCCGCGCTGATGGACATTGCTACCGGTTATGGGCTTCCACTTGTGGCAGGCTATGAGAACAGCACCGATTTTTACGTGCCTCTTTCCTATAAGCGAGTACGCATCAATGGCGCGCTGCCGCCGCGCATTTACAGCTACATCCTTTATCGCGCAGATATCGCCACACCGGATGTTCCTGTCTTTGATGTTGCAATCCTGGACGAAAATGGCAGTGCGCTGGTCGAAGTGGAGGAATTCACGCTCAAGCGCATCACTAATCAGGCGCTCTTTGCTCAGGGCAGCAAAAAATCCAGTAAGCACGATAAGGCTAACCGCCAGCGTAGCAGCGCCAACGGCAGCCTCAATAACACGAACAGCGGCAAGCCCACCCTGCTTGACTTAGGCTTAACCGAAGGGATTGGCCCGGAGGAGGGAACAGAAGCCTTCCGCCGTATTCTGGCGGGCAACAATGCGCCACGAGTTATTGTCACCTCACTCGATCTGACTCGATTGGTGGAATTTGTCAGTTCCAGCGCCGCGCCAGAACCCACAGGCACCAAATTCTCGCGCCCCAGCCACCTGGGCGACTATGTCGAACCGCGTGATGACATCGAGAAAACGCTGTCGCGTGTCTGGGGGGATGTGCTGGGAATTGAACAAATCGGTATTCATGACGATTTCTTTGAGCTTGGTGGTGAGTCGCTGGTGGCGGTACGCCTGTTCGCGCAAATCAAGAAGGCCTT
>JBGSXK010000499.1:0-4034 GCA_041751455.1 Anaerolineae bacterium | reverse complement strand
GATTGATCGACACATGATGCTCGTAGCCGCGTTCGCAGATGAAGGCCAGCAGTTCCTGGAAACGCTGAACCTGAACCACACCGTAACCGCCAAAGGTATCCACCGGATCGTCGGTGAACTGACCTTCGCCCGTATAAGCGGTAATCTTGCCGGCGAAATCGTCGGTGGCGATACGCAGATAGGTAAACGGATTTTTCTTCACCCGCCCGTAGATCGTGCCGTAGGTGTTCTCTTTGCCCACCGTCCCGGCGATAATTTCCTGATAATCCATCACGGGAATATCATCGACAAATACATCTTTAGGCAGGTTGGAGCAGTGGAATACCACCCCCTTATCCGGGTCTTCACCATAGTTATTGTTCCAGTCCACCAGTGCTGAAGGGCGACCGGAAGCCAACTGCATTGCCAGCATCGCCAGCGCGCCTACAATGTCGGTTTCGCAAGCTGATGGATTGAGCTTGTTGCTGCTCATACTCATCAGCGTGCAGGGCACCACCCCAAAATACTCTTCCATGGATGTCCAGCACTGAATCGCAGTTGCATCCAGCAGGTTATCGGACATCCAGCCATCCAGCACCACACCAAACTTCGCCATACGGTACAGTGAGGATTCGGGGACGTTATTCGTGCGGGCATAGCCACGAATGTCCGCCAGCTTGGCCTGCACTACAGCGTCATGATCCTGCAAACGTTCAATACGCCCGAACACTTCGGAGAGATCAAGTGTATCGACGCTGATACCCGCATGATCGAGCAATTTTTCGCTGAAACGCACCGTCTTAAATGCCTCTGGACGTGCGCCCATCATGCCCAACCGCGCCGTACGCATCCCACGCACCACCCGGCAAATCGCGGCGAAACGCTGCAAATCTGCCTGGAATGCCGTGCCTTCCGGGTCCATCGTATGCTGGCTAGTGAGGGTGTACCTGATGTTTAACTGACGCAGATTATTGCAGGCGCTCATCTTGCCACAAAAGCTGTCCCGACGGTCAGCAATGGTCATACGCGCCGCATCATCGGGAAAGGCGTGAATCAGCACCGGCACATTGAGATTAGCAAAACGCAGCGTATCACCGATGGCCCGTTCTTCGCCGAAGTTGGGCAGCGTGACCAGCACCCCGTCGATCTCATCGCTGTGTTTCCTGAACAAGTCCGCACAGAGTTTGGCTTCTTCCAACGAGACAATCGCGCCCACCTTGGTCTCATGTTCCTCCGGCAGAATGGCTTTGATGCCTGCTTTTGCCAACACATCCAGAATAGTCTTACGGCCACTCAATGCCAGATGATCGGGGAAGAATCCACGATTACCAATAATCACTCCCAGTGTAACCGGACGGCTGTTCAAGGTCGCAGCCGCGTGGGGCTGTGGATAAGCTAAGGTCATCTTTGAAACTCCTTCTATCTGTAAGTTATTTTGATCTCATATCCAAATGGTTGATGATTTGGTTAACGGTTTCCTCGGGCGATTTTTGGCCGGTAAGCACCGTGAATTTTGCCAGCCGCCTGGTCGAGGGATGTCGCACATGGTACTCGATAACGTCTCGCATCGTCTCAAAATCAATCACTGGCACTAAGCGCTCACGGATTACAGCCATCGCTTCCACAGGGTCAAGGGATGGGGTAAGTAACACCACATACGGGTAGGGAGCGAGTGCCCGCCATACTCGCTGGAATTCGCTTTCTTCTTCATAAACCGAATGTCCTGCCCCAAAATCAATCACACTACCCTGATGTTCAGCCATGATTCGCTCAACAGCATGAGCATCAAACTTTTTCCAGTATGCAACCAGCGCAGCAAAACCCTGTGTCTGCCGTAAGTTTTGGGCATAGACATCATCATAGCCAATCTCAGCATAATAATCATAGCGGAGAAGATCGAGGGAGACATGAGGCCGACCCAACCGTTTGGAAAGGATTTCCCCAATCGTTGACTTGCCGGCTGCTGGTGGGCCAATCAGTACGATTGTATCTTGTCGAGACATACCCCAAATTCCCCTACTTACATAATTCTGCTAACGCGGTCAATGGGCAGATTCTTTCGTCATATTGCCTTTATCGGCAGCGGCAGCGCTGGCACGGGATTCAGCCTTGTTGCGCGCCATCTCCTCCACTGTCTTCACCGGTATACGTACTGCGCCCTGTGTCTCGCGCAGTTTCACCCGTGTACCATTGGATTCATGTGCTGCCAAACGTGACCGCGCGCCCTCAATCGCCGCTGCGTCGTAATTCGGCAGCCACTGGGCCTGTGCGACCAGCATTTCATCGGTCATCTGCCAGACTTCTTCAGGGTTGCATACCGCGCCCACCAGCGGATCGTGGAGCATGGCCTGCTTGAGCAGTGCCACATCACCGCGTACCGCCGCTTCCATGCCCATTTGCTGCACTCGCACACTGGCAGAACAAGTCGCTGCACAGGCCAGCGACAGATCACCCACCACCGGCATATTGATACCATTCCGATCCACATAACCCGGAATCTCGATCACGCAGCCATCAGGCAGATTGGTAATATGCCCCTGATTTATCACATTGAAATGCCCGCGGTAGGTGCGTCCGGTTTCCAGTGCTTCGATGATATATGAACCATGTTCCTCGCTACGGCGCTCCGCTGTGATACGCGGCGGTTCTTCCTGCATCCAGTTGGGGAAATCGGTCTTGAACCAGTTTCGCCCCTCTGTGCAAACCCGCAGGTAGCCACCAGTCTCACCATTAATCCAGCTTGAGGTATCAATCCATTGCTCGATCTCATCCACACGTTTGCGATACCAGGGCAGGTACTCGCTGAGATGACCATTGCTCTCCGTGCTGTAATAGCCAAAACGCCGAAGCACATCAATACGCACTTTTTCAGTCTGCGGGAAAGACGGATGCGCCTCAAACAATTCCAGCAGCCGGGGAATCATGTCCATGCCACGCCATTGGGCTTTGATAAACCAGGTCTGGTGATTGATGCCCGCTGCGATCACATCCACTTCACGGCGGTGCAGGGCAGCATCTTCGGCCAGCAGCCCTTCGCGTTTCGCCCAGTGTTCGATCACATTGGCAATTTGCCAGTGTGCGCCCTGTACACCATGACACAGGCCAATCGTCTGCACCCCGCCATAGTGATTACATGCCCAGGTATTCATCGCCATCGGATTGCTATAATTGAGGAATAACGCGCCCGGCTTCGCCACTTCGCGGATGTCCTGGCAGATGTCCAACAGCGCCGGAATTGTACGCTGCGCGTACATGATACCCCCGGCGCACAGGGTATCTCCCACACACTGATCCACACCGTACTTGAGCGGGATATCAATATCCATTGCAAATGCTTCCAGCCCACCCTGCCGGATCAGGCAAATCACGTAATCGGCATCGGTGATGGCTTCACGACGATCCGTTGTAGCCATGATCTGCGCGGGCAGGTTGTTCGCCGCGATGTCCCGCTGGCATAACTGCGTGACCATCTCCAGATTGCTCTGCGAAATATCCATAAAGGCAAAGGTCGTATCTGCCAGTTCCGGCACTGCCAGAATATCCCCCATCAAACGGCGGGTAAAACCAATCGAACCCGCCCCGATCATCGCTATCTTAATCGCCATGAGATTTATCCTTAATCAGAAAGCTATTTCTCGAAAAGTTCAGGCCGGTAAAGAGTCCAGAATTTCAGCCAGGGCGGCACAATGGCCGTAAAGTGATCCCAGGTACCGGGTTCAGCGTCCAGGCTCACACTGTCTGCCATCACTTCATCCAGCCGCACCAGCAGGAAACCCTGCTCTACCAGTCCATTGACCAGTGTACTCAAGGTCTGCCGAAACTCCTGCGGCCCCTCAATCGGCTTATCTCCGCTCAGGTTCTCGCGGTTATAGACCCAATGTGAGTCCTCATACACCAGCTTTGCACCTTGCACATACGGCTCTTTGATCGTATACCCCTCACCGTTCCAGCTTCGCTCCATCAGGCCAGCGGCAAACGGGTTGGCACACATCAGATAATACATACCAGCGGGACGCAGCACCCGCGCCACCTGGGCGAAGACTTCGCGTGCATCA
>JBGSXK010000498.1:0-4948 GCA_041751455.1 Anaerolineae bacterium | reverse complement strand
CACTGATTTGGGCATTATCTCCGGGAACATCTATTAAAATATCACCGCTTTCGACCTCGACAACCTGTGCATGACTACCGCGATTTTCATGACTAAAACTGACCTGCCCCCGCCGACTGTCGGCGCTGAAGCGGATGAGGATGATGCCTGTACGGGCTTCATACGTGATTTCCTTGTGTTCGAGGTCGAGAATTTGGGTGTTGCCGGATGTGTCATCATATACACTGGCATAGCGACCATTCGGGCTAAAGTATATGACATCATCACGGGGTTGCTGTGTCAGGATGTGTCCGGTAGCAATCTCGACCAGACGGGTTTGTTCAGCAGCATTATCGTGGATGACTATGTACTGGTCATTAGAGCTGATTGCTTTAATAACGCCGGGTGTGTCCCAATAAGTCGCCAGCCGTATAAGCTCGACATTTTCCTGCGCTTTACCTGGAACGAGTGCCAGCCACAGCACCGCTGAAAGAAGACAGATAGTGAGGATTGTTTTCGACATAGAGTTGCGTCCTGCGATCTCTCGCTCACGTTAACGTTACGCACCTGTAAAGGAATTCACAGCCTTCAAATCATTGGCGGCGATTTTCGCGCCTCTTTTATCCCTGCCTATTCTACCACTGTTGAGCGGCCTGGTGCCGAAGCTGTGTCCCCATCGCTTTACCCCGCCTGAGCCTGCAACGATGACAGTTTTTCCCTCCTTTTAGGAGGGTGACGACTTTTCTCATTCCTCCTATAGTAAAATTACAAATCTGAAATATCCCGGTTACATGTTTTGCCCCTTATGCAGGTCATTATTGGTTGGAGGATAGATGATGCAGCTCTCACAAAATGCCACCCCCCATCAACCGCCCCCACAGCATTATGTCGTGGTAAGCCATAAATCCAACCCTTTATTCAGCCGTGTGGTGCGGCTGGATAGCCGCTGCTGTTCAGGAGTGCGCGTGAAATCCGGCAAGATGTGGGTAACATGCGCGGGTAAGGATTATGCGCTGCGGGGGGGTGAAACACTGTGGTTTAATACCAAGGGCGATCAGGAGATTATTATTTCTAATCAGGGTTTCGCCGATCTTGTTTTTGAAGTTTTACAGTAGCCTGTTCAGGAATCGAGCAGGTTGCTCAATGCTGCCAGGGCAGCGTGCAGTTCTTGCCCTGCGCCTTCTTGCCACAATGTTTGGAAAGCGAACGAGCCGAGTTGCGCTTCGAGGCTGGCTCGGAGGCGGTTGAGCAGCGGCCACTGCTGCATCCAGGCGGTTGCGCTGGCAGGGTGGGTGAAGGCCAGCCCCAGCATTCGGACAGCTTCTTCTGGCTTATCCCTCTGCGCCAGCAGTGCGCCGATGGGCAAACACCATGTCTGGCAGGCAGGGCTGTGACCTGCCCGCGTGAGGAAAGCCCGCAGGTGAATGACAGCAGTCTTGTGATCGTGCAGGCCGCAGGCCGCCATTGCCAGGGCGATCTTATTGATGAGGCTGGATGTAAAGCCATAAGCGCTTTCGTTTTTGTCAAATGACTGGCAAAGCTGCCAGGCCCTCGGATAATCTTCACTGATACACGCCAGCAAAGCGGTGAGGATGTGTGAACGGTCTTCCGGTTGCGATGCCAGGTGCTGTGCGGTGAAGGTCCGGTTTTTTTGAATAAACTCCTGGGCTTCTGCAAAGCTGCCGCGCAAAAATGCCAGCAATCCAAGCTGCACATTGTTCCACATCATACTCCACACACTGGCAATGGCCTCCATGATCTGGGCGGCTTCGTGATAATGTGCCTGTGCTTCGGCATACTGGCCGTTGAGAAACTCGCCTTCTCCAACCAGCAGCAAACTTGCGGCGATCCGCAGCGGGTTGTTCGTTTCCCGGCTGACGGTCAACCCCTGGTGGTAGTAGTTGAGCGCTATGCCCAGATCGCCAACTTGGGCATAACACAGGCCCAGGTTGGTCAGCACATCCGCCTCTGCATAGCGGTTGCCCTGCTGCTGATACCCTTCCAGGCTTTTTTCATACAATGTGATTGCACTGGGGTAATCATGATCCAGATCATAGGCCAGCCAAGCCAGAGTTTGCCAGCCTATGCTCATAACGGATATATCTCCATAGCCCTCAGCGATGCCCAGCGCGTGGCTTACTTTTTCCTGCGGTGCTTGTACAAAATGCCAGGAACGAATCACCAGATAGGCCCAGGTGAGGGTTGGCTGCTCTCCCGGCAGGGGGGCTAATGCGGACAGGGCAGGCCGGAAAAACGGTTCGGCTGTGGCACGGGTGAACCCCAGCCAATACAGGCTTTCGATCATCGCCTGCACATGGCTCATGTGTTTATGTTCCACGGCCCAGTTCCACGCCAGACGGATATTTTCGTATTCGGCCTCAATCTCGTCCAGCGCTTTTAACTGGTGCGCACCTGTCAGATCGGCAGCACGTTGTGCCATGAACGCAGCAAAATAAGCGCTGTGCGCCTGGTAAGTCTGTTCCACCTCCTCCATCACGCTTAATTGCTCCATCGCGTACTGGCGCAGAAGTTCGTGCAGGTCATAACGGCCTGTTTTGGCGCGCGAAAGCAAAGATTTGCTGACCAGAACTTGCAGCGTGTGCAGATCTGCTCCGGCGACCGCCTGCGCCGTCTGGCGCGTAAACCCACCGCGAAACACCGCCAGCTTGCGCAGCATTGTGCGCTGCGCCGCCGTCAGACGAAGCCACGTGGGATCAAAAACGGCGCGGATGCTCCGGTGGCGGTCTGGCATGTCGCGCATATCGGACTGTAGAAGATCAATACTATGAGTAATCTCGTTGGCGATATCGTCTAAAGCCAGCGTGTCTACCCACGCTGAGGCCAGCAGCAGTGCCAGCGGCATCCCCCGCACCAGATGACATATCCGTACCAGATGCTGGAATTGGTCGGGCGCGGGGTTAAAATCTATGCTGATGCGTCGCGCGGTCTGTAAGAACAGTTTCACCGCATCGCTGGATAAAAGATTATCTGTGCTGCTCTCTGGCAGCGTCATGCCGTCCAGCAAAAACAGGGTTTCCCCGCTCAAGTCCAGCCGCTCACGTGAGGTCGCCAGCACTTTGAGTCCCGGCGCTGCTTGCAGCAGGTCGTTTACCAGCGGCGCAGCGTCTAACACATGCTCAAAGTTATCCAGCATCAGCAGCATTGATCTGCTGCGTAAATGATCGAGCAGAAAATGTTTCAGGTTACGGCCATTGGCCTGTGCCCTGATATTGATGTGTTCAATGATTGTCATCACAAGGCTGTCGGATGAATGCAGCGGCGCGAGCGGTATAAGATATACACCGTCTTTGAAATTTGCGATTTGCTGCTCGGCGGCTTCTAAGGCCAGTCGGGTTTTTCCCATGCCTCCCGGCCCGGTGAGCGTGAGCAAACGCAGATGCGGGTCGGCCAGCAGTTTCGTGATGTGTTGGAGTTCCTGCTCACGCCCGATGAAAGGCGTGGTCTGGGCGGGGAGGTTGTGTCTGGGGGAGATGGCCTGGGCGCTGCCTTCATCCAGCAGCCCCATTTCCCGTGCGCGGGCTGTGGCCTCACGGCGGTTGCTCGCCCCCAGCTTGTTATAGACCTGCCGCACATACCACTTGACGGTAGTCAGCGCGACGAAGAGCTGGTCAGCAATTTCCTGATTAGATAATCCCTTGATCTTGAGGTGAAGGATTTCCAGCTCACGACTGGTGAGCGGCTCAAACGAGGAATATCCCGGTTGAGCCATCGAAGGGTTCATTATAACTCCCTGAACCTGATCGTAACGATGTGAACGCTCCTGGATGATGTCTTGGTTGCAATTATAACATAAGCTCTGGAAGTTATTCTAATCCATACCCGGCACCATCTGCTTACCGGATCACCACATTTGACAAACGGGTGGGTTCATGTGGGAGCTGCGCCAGTTGATCCAGCTTTGCCAGCGCGGCGGGCAGGGTAAGACGGTGATAAATCATGGCGGCCGTCTGCCGGATGAAGCTGGGGCGCAGGTTGGCCGGATTGCGGACAAGCCCCTGTATCTCCTGCCACGTTTTGCGGGAGCGGTAATCCTTGTGGACGACAGTGTGCAGGTGGCGGTAAAACTCGGTGGCGAAAGGCCCCCGATACAACATGGCGAGGTCGGCGCTATCAAGCCAGTTGACTCTTTCACCCAGCTCATGCTGGACGCTCTGGTAAAAGGGTGTACCGGGCAGTGGGTAGCTGACGCTGATGCCGATGTCGTCCGGCATGAGATCACGCACCATCTTCAGCGTGAGTTCGATGTCGGCACGTGTTTCGCCGGGATAGCCGAATTGCAGGAAGAAGGCAACTTTGACCCCATGCGCGTGAAGCTGGCGAGTGGCCTCGTAAATCTGCTCCACCCTTGTGCCTTTGTCCATCGCATCGAGGATTTTCTGGCTGCCGCTCTCCGCACCCACCCACACGATTTTTGCGCCTGCCCGCGCCAGCGCCGGAATAGTCCTGCCGCGCAGCAGCAGGTCTACCCGGTTGAGGCTCTTAAACGGAATGTGTAGCCGGGCTGCGTCCAGCAGGTCAGCGAATTCCTCAATCCACCTGTCCTGAATGCCCATGATGTCATCCATAAACCAGATTTGATCGGGGTCGAAATTTTCTTTCAACCACTGCATTTCCTCAACCACGTTTTTCGCGCTGCGTACATTGTACTTCTGCCCCCAGATGGGCTTGGCGCACCAGTTACAATGGAATGGACAGCCACGCGTCGTGACCAGATTCATACTATAGTAGCCATGATGCTCCAGCCATACGCGCCGGTATTTCTCGCGCTCGACCAGGTCCCATGCTGGGAAGGGCAGCGCGTCCAGGTTGCGAATGACTGGGCGCGAGGGTGTTTTCACCACTTGCCCATCATGCAGGTAGGCCAGACTCTGGATGTTGTAAAGCTTATCCTCGTCGGACAGGGCCTGCTCCGTCCGCAGCGATTCCAGGTAAGCCACCAGTTCGACCA
>JBGSXK010000497.1:0-4947 GCA_041751455.1 Anaerolineae bacterium | reverse complement strand
GGAAGCTGCGCTCAAACAAACACCACGTCCGCGCTTGATTATCCTCATTCCTGACTTTCATAATCCTCTCGGTGTGAGCATCAACGCAGAAAAACGCCAGCGCGCTGCGCAGCTTGCGGCCGAGTACAACGTGCCGCTGGTGGAAGACGACCCGTATTCAGCGCTGCGCTTTATGGGCGAAACACCCCTGCCCATCAAAGCGCATGACGACAGCGAAATGGTATTTTATCTGGGTTCGTTTTCCAAGATGCTCGCCCCGGCGGTGCGATTGGGCTGGTTGATCGCCCCGGTGGAGCTTACACCGCGCATCGCTGCCCTGCGTGAATCGATTGACCTGGAATCATCCGCACTGATGCAGCGCGCAGTCTATGACTTTTTACAACGCGGACTACTTAAACCTCACCTGGAGCGACTAAATACCACCAACCGAGAGCGCTGTCAGTTACTCATGAACATGCTTGACAGGTATCTGGGCGACATCGCCACATGGACAAAACCTGAAGGCGGTCTGTTCGCCTGGGTCACACTACCCGCAAACATCGACACGGCTGACATGGTGAAAGATGCCATTGAAAACAAAGTTGTCTACATCCCTGGCCACGCTTTCGCGGTAGGCAACACGCATCACAACACTATGCGCCTGAATTTCAGCAATGTACAGTCCAACCAATTTGAAGAATCGATAGGTCGCCTGAATGAGGTCATTCGCAGGCGATTGTGATCCACTCGCAAGGGTCCAACCCCTGCGAAAACGAAATCAGAGTTTATCGAGGTAGCGGAATCATGGTTAATAACACATTACAGGACACTCGCCCAATGAGCGAGGAAGCCGATTTTCTAAAGATCAAGTCTGTGGATCATCTCCACTGGTGGGTGGGCAACGCCAAACAGGCCATGTTCTACTGGTGGAAAGGCTTCGGTTTTAAGCCAGTGGCCTATTCCGGGCTGGAAACCGGTAACCGCGAATTCGCCTCGTATGTGATGGAATCCGGCAAAATCCGTTTCGTGATTTCGTCGGCTTACCGCCCCACTAGCGAGATTGCCGCCCATCAGATGCTGCATGGCGATGGGGTGAAATACATGGCACTCGGTGTGCCGGATGTGGGAGAAGCCTACACCGCAACAACCTCACGTGGCGCAGTCAGCGCGTGGGAAACACGTGAGGAAAAAGACGAATACGGCATCTACCGCACCTCAGCCATTCACACCTACGGTGAGGTGATCCATATCTTCGTAGACCGCAGCGACTATAACGGCGTGTTCGCCCCCGGTTATCAGCCGCTCGATCTGCCGCACGACTCCGCCGGGTTAGCCGCTGTCGATCATGTCGTCGGCAACGTTGAACTGGGCAAGATGAATTACTGGGTCAACTTCTATCATCAGGTGATGGGCTTCCGCCAGTTGATTTCGTTCGATGACAAGGACATCAGCACCGAATATTCCGCGCTCATGTCAAAGGTCATGGAGAACGGCAACGGGCGCGTCAAGTTCCCCATCAACGAACCCGCTGAGGGCAAGCGCAAAAGCCAGATCGAGGAATATCTCGATTACTACATGACTCCCGGCGTGCAGCATATCGCCATGTCGTGTAAGGACATCCTCGACACCGTGAGCAAGTTGAAAGCCAACGGCATCGAGTTCCTGCGTGTCCCCGATGCCTACTACGACACACTGCCGGAACGCCTGCAAGGAATCGAGATCAAAGAAGACCTGGACGTGATCAGACAACTTGGCATCCTGGTGGATCACGATGACGAGGGTTATCTGCTGCAAATCTTCAGCCGCCCGCTGCAAGACCGCCCCACCGCTTTCGTAGAAATCATCGAGCGGCACGGCTCACGCGGCTTTGGCAAGGGCAACTTTAAGGCGTTGTTCGAGGCGCTGGAACTGGAACAGGCGCGGCGCGGGAATCTGTAGCTAAACGGTAAAATGTTAGAACAAAGATAAGGGCGGTGTGTGATATCGCCCTCTTGCCAACCATAAAGGTAAATAACCGTTTAATGAAACGCATCACGTATCGGCTTCGTCACGACGTTACTAAAAATCCCGCATGGATACCCGGCATCTTAAACAATGGCGCTATCCTAGATTTATACCGAGGAGTTGCGTTTTTTCGACTGGGCGCTACTATGCACGGCACCGAGCTATTCGACTTAACCTTCAATCATTCCGAAATCGAAAAAGTCATTCATAAATCGAATGAAATCCTATCGAAATCCGTATCTGCTGAATTAACTAAAGGCGAAATAGAGTTTTCTGCATTCGTCATGTTGAAAGCAGAGGATGTGGAATTGGGGGCAGCTCTCGATTCGCCTCACTCAATCCGCGACTTCTACGCCTTCGAGCAGCACGTCAAAACGGCGAACGAGAACCGCGGGCGCGAAGTGCCGAAGGAATGGTACGAGATTCCGGTATTCTACTTTTCCAACCACACTGCTATCTACGGCCCCGACGATGTGATTCCCTACCCGTGCCACAGCGAAGCGCTGGATTACGAGTTGGAAATCGCCTGCGTGATTGGCAAAGCCGGGCGCGATATTCCAGCGGAACAGGCCGAAGATCATATCTTCGGCTACATGATCTTCAACGACTGGTCAGCGCGGGATATTCAGCGGCAGGAGATGGCCGTCGGACTCGGCCCGGCAAAGGGCAAGGACTTCGCTTCGTCCTTCGGCCCCTACCTGGTCACGCCAGATGAACTGGCAGATCGTCACACTGGCAGGCCGGGGGTCTATAATCTGGAAATGGTCGCGCGGGTAAACGGCAAAGAGAGGTCGCGTGGCAACTGGAAAGACCTGCACTGGTCATTCGGCGACATGATCGCCCGCGCATCCGAGGGCGTGATGCTGCAACCGGGTGACGTGATCGGCAGCGGCACAGTCGGCACAGGCTGCCTGCTGGAACTTACGAAAGCGCAGGGCCCCTGGCTGCAACCCGGCGATGTGGTCGAACTCGAAATCGAACGACTCGGTGCGCTTCGAAATGTAGTCGGGGAAAAATCAGGAGGTTCAATATGACTTTTTATCACCGTGTGGGTGAAATACCCCACAAGCGACATACACAGTTTCGCAAGCCGGATGGCGGCCTGTACCGGGAAGAGGTCATGGGCTTAGAAGGCTTCTCAGGCATCCAGTCCATTCTCTATCATCACTTCCTGCCGCCGCGCGTGGTCAAAACCGAACTGCTGGGCGCGGCCAAACCGGAATATGCCGACTTCGGCGCGATCCGTCACCGCGCCTTCCGCACCAGTGATTTACCCGCAGGCGGTGACGCAATTTCGTCCCGGCGGGATGTGCTTGGCAACAATGATGTCATTCTCGGACTCAGCCATCCCACCAGGAGCATGGATTATTTCTACCGCAATGCGCAGGCCTATGAGATGTGGTTTGTGCATGAAGGGCATGGTACGCTGCGGTCACAGTTTGGCCGCCTACCCTTCGAGCCGGGGGACTATATGGTTATCCCCTATGGCACCACATGGCAAATCATGCTGGACAGCGACAGCGCCCGCTTCTTTACACTGGAGTCGGCCTCACGTATCGAGCCGCCGAAGCGCTACCGCAACGAATATGGCCAACTGCTGGAACATGCACCTTACTGTGAGCGTGACATCCGTGTGCCTCAGGAACTTGAGATGATCACGGAAGCAGGTGAATACGAAGTACGTGTGAAAGCGCGCGATACCATCAGCCGCCACACCCTCGATCATTCACCGCTGGATGTGGTCGGTTGGGATGGTTATCTGTATCCCTGGATTTTTAATATCCGCGATTTTGAACCCATTACCGGGCGCATTCACCAACCACCGCCAGTGCACCAGACCTTTCAGGGGTGGAATTTCGTGGTTTGCTCCTTTGTGCCCCGCCTTTTCGATTATCATCCGCAGGGCATCCCTGCACCTTATAATCACTCCAACGTCAATTCTGATGAGGTGATTTACTACTGCGACGGCAACTTTATGTCACGTAAAGGCATCGACAAATATGATATTACGCTGCACCCCAGCGGTCTGCCGCATGGCCCACAACCCGGCGCAACTGAGGCCAGCATTGGTAAGGAAAAGACCGACGAGGTTGCTGTGATGGTTGATACTTTTCATCCGCTAAACATCACTGTTGATGCGCTGGAAATGGAGAAACCGGAATATATGGCTTCCTGGCTCAATGGCAGCGGAGAGTGATGAAACCACAAAGGCCATCAAAGTTAAAAGGGTAAACAGATACACACGCCACATTGGCCTGAACTTCTAAATTCTTAGGCCTTGTGGGACAAAAGTTATTGACCGCGCAGGTATTGGCTGAGGAATGCGATGATACGCTCAGCATAAGCTTCCACATCTGCCTGCATAAGATCACTGTGTGCCGCCGCGGGAATAATCAATAACTCCTTAGGCTCACTGGCAACATCGTACATCTCCTGGCTGTTGCTGGGATAAATCACCTCGTCCTGCTCACCATGCACAAAAAGTACAGGACGAGGTGCAATCAGTGGCAAATCTTCCAGCGAATTGACCTGACTCACAGGCACCCCTGCATTTAGTTCGACAAACCACTGCGCCAGCGGGAACGGCTGGCGACCAGTGTACAGCAGCATGATACGATCAGCATTACTTGGAATGCTCTTATAACTGCTCTCCGCCACGATTACTTTCAGTTCTGGCATCCGTGCCGCCGCCCGAATCACCGCCGCGCCCCCAAGTGAATGTCCAATCGCGGCGATTTTATCCAGATCAACCTCATCCCGTGTCCTGAGATACGCCAGTGCCCCGCGTATATCCTCGATCTCACTGTAACCTAACGTGGTTACATTGCCCGCACTTTCACCATGCCCACGTCCATCATATAGCAGCGTATAATAGCCTTCCCGCGCCAGTATCGCCGCCCGGTCAGACAGGCCACCCCGGTTCCCACCCAATCCATGCACCAGAATCACCACTGCACCATCAGC
>JBGSXK010000496.1:0-4039 GCA_041751455.1 Anaerolineae bacterium | reverse complement strand
CCAAAGAGCACAAAATTCTCAAAGACATTGAACGCCGCTATTTTGATGGGGTGATATGCAGCTTTTCTCATGCGGGCATCAACGAGCTGATGCCATTACTCAAGCAATACACCCCTGTTACGTGGTATACCGATAAGCCGCACCAACTGCCTGCCTACCCCCTGGATGTTGTTTACACAGACCTTGTAGGTACTGGCGAACTGGCGGTTCGTTTTCTGATGCAGAAAGGCCACCAGCGCATTGGCCTGATTATGGGTGGTGGGCCGGGTGGCCGGGCCAGAGAACAGGGCTACCGGAAAGTGCTGGCAGAGTATGGCGTGATGGTAGATGATGCACTGATTGTTGCAACAGATTCAGCCAGTCTGGGCGATAACTTTCTGTTTGAGGAAGGATATCGCAGTATGCGGATATTGTTAGAGCGTCAGTTGCACTTTACGGCTGTTTTCGCTGTGACTGACCTGCTGGCCGTAGGGGCTATGAAAGCGGCACAGGAAAGTGGCCTGCGTATCCCTGATGATTTAGCCATCATCAGCGTGGATAACACTCTCGCCTCGCGGATGGTCACACCCACGCTGACGACTGTAGACATTTTCCCCTTCAAGGCTGGGAGGATAGCAGCAGAACTGCTCTTCGAGCGCATTGATGGGCAAAGTGTGGGGCAAACGCGCAATGAAGAAGTGGGGTATGAATTGATCGTGCGTGAATCAGTATGATAACTTCCTCGACCGGGGGTTGCTCGGTTGTTTTGCAAATATGGCTTTTAGCAGAGTAGGGAGGGCTTATGAAGAGTTTACACTATTAAAGGGGTGAACCGCGAAAAACCGTTGGCAGCGGTCGTAGTTTTTTGTCGCGGCTCACTTACCGAGAATTTTAACAGAGATCACATTTAGTAAAAGGCTGTTTACAGAAAGGATATCAACCATGAAATTTCGTGCCATACTGCTTTGTGTGCTTTTACTTATCTCAATGAGCTTTGCGGCTCATGCTCAGGATCAAATCACGTTGTTGGTGTGGGATCAGCACAGCGGTCCGGCAGATGCTGCCGCAACGCAGATTTACGATAACTTTATGGCGCTGCACCCCAACATCACCATTGAGCGCGAGCTGGTGCCGTTTGATCAAATTCGTGCGACTGCGCGTACTGCCCTCGCCTCTGGCACAGGGCCGGATGTGCTCTACCATGATGTAACACCCTCGCGTGAGTTGTTCCGCGCGGGGTTGATCGTCCCCCTCGATGACTATGCCGAGCAATATGGCTGGCTGGATCGCTTTTACCCCTCTGGCCTGGAGTGGACAGTCCTCAACGACCAGATTATCGGGCTGGGACTGGAATATGAATTCGTTGGCGTTTTCGTCAACAAAACGCTGATGGAACAGGAAGGCTTTGCTGTTCCTGAAACGCTGGATGAAGTTCTCGCCTTTTGTGAGGAAGCCAGCGCACGCGGATACATCCCGTTTGCACATGGGCAGCTCAGCGGCTGGCCGACCTTCTTTTCCTTTGCGATGCCGCTGAATAACATCTTGGGCATTGATAACCTTGAGCAACTGCTCTTCGACAAAGAAGGCCGTTGGGATACCCCGGATGTTATCCGGGCGATTGAAGTCTTTCACATCGAAATGCGTGATGCCGACTGCTTTATAGAAGATGTGAATGGCTTTGACTGGCAGAATCAGCAGGACTCGTTCTTCTCTGGCGAGGCGTTGATGCTCCCGACAGGTACCTGGGTGGTGGGCGAAATCACCGAAAGTATGCCTGCCGAATGGGAAGTTGAGATGGTGCCATTTATGGCGATTGAAGAAGGCGGTGAACGGGTATATACGGCAGGCATGGGGTCTGCCTATTTTATCGCCGCCGGTTCACCACATCCTGATGCTGCTGCGCTTTTCATCGATTACATCTTCTCGGAAGAAGCCGTACGCATCTGGGCAGAAGTGGCGGGCTTTGTGCCGCCGGTGGAGTTTGATACTGACGGGCTAAACATCCCGCCGCTGTCACAGTTTGTCCTCGAAACGCTGGAAGAAGCAGGCACAGGCAGCGGCGATTTGCGCCTGGGCTTTAATGTCGATCTGCTCACATCGCAGGAGTTCAACACGATGATGATCGACGGCTTCCAGGCAGTTACCGCAGACATCAAGACTGCTGAGGAACAGGCCGCTGATCTGCAACGGCTGTGGGAACAACAGCTTGCCGAGGAGAGTGAGTAAAACCATCGGTTGTGGGGCGCTTGTGATATGTTCCTGGCGTCCCACAGCAATCATTTTAGTCTTTGTAACCGATATGGATCAGAACATCATGCCAACAGTTTCGTTATTGCTGGAATCAGCTAAACAGGGACGACTCTGGCCTGTCCGGTTTATTGCTAAATACGGTTTCGCCTATCTGCTTATTTTGCCGGCGTTGTCACTCTATCTGTTATTTGTGGTCTATCCCTTCTTTGCTACTTTTTATCTCAGCCTGACCAGTTGGAACGGCGCCGATCCGGTCATTCAATTCGTAGGGCTGGATAACTACCGTGCCATCCTGAATGACTCTACAGTCTGGCTGGCCTTCCGGCACAATCTGATCTGGACGATTGTCGGGCCGGTTGGCGCAATCGGCTTTGGTATGTTCCTGGCGGTACTGCTGCGGAAAAGGCCGTTGGGCTTCACCTTCTTCAGGACGGTTTACTTCATGCCGCAGGTGCTTGGCCCAGCGATGGTCGGCTTCATCTGGACGATGATCTACACCCCCCGTCGAGGATTTCTCTATCACCTGGGCGATTTATTACAGTGGCCTTTTATCCAGCAAGGCTTTCTGGGCAAGATAGACACCGTGCTTTTCGCGGTCATCATCGCTGCTGTATGGGCGAGCATTGGATTTTACTTTGTTATCCTGCTGGCAGGAATGCAGAGTGTCGAGCAGGATTTGATCGATGCGTCCAGGGTTGATGGGGCGAATAGCTGGCAGGAATTCCGCTATGTCATTCTCCCACAATTATCCAACGTGCTGACGGTTGTCATGGTTCTGGCAATCATCGGCAGCCTCAAGGTCTTTGACATTGTCTGGACGATGACACGTGGCGGGCCAGCCAATGCCAGTGAAGTTATTGGCACTTATTCATACAACAAAGCCTTCCTCGAAAGTAATTTTGGCTATGCTTCGGCGGTTATCATGCTGATGTCGCTGTTTACTCTGGTGATGGCGATTGTCTTTATCCGCGTGCGCGAGCGTAATCAGGAGTAGGAGAATTACAGTGACTGCTCATATACAAAAAGCGGCATATCTTAACCGGCCATTCCAATGGTGGTTTACGTTGGTTACGAAATATTCGGTGCTGATTGCTTTCGCTATTATTTTTCTGTTTCCTATTTTCTGGTTGTTGACCGTAACCTTAAAATCACAGGCGGAATATGCGGTTAATCCACTGGGGCTACCTCAGAATCCAGTGTGGGAAAACTATGTCACCACTTGGACGACGGGCAAATACAGCACCTATATCCCGAACTCGATTATCTATACCACTGCTATTGTAGCTGCCGTGTGCGCCCTTTCCTGCCTGGCGGGCTACGCTTTCGCAAAACTGAAATTCCCTGGGCGCGATATTCTCTTCAGCATCATGCTATTAGGCATCACTATTCCGTTCATCTCGGTCATGATCCCGATTTTTTACCTTGCCCGTGACCTGGGTCTGATTGGCACACGCTGGGGGTTCATTATTCCAGCGACAGCGTTTGGCGTGTCCTTCGGTATCCTCCTCATGCGTGCTTTTTTTCGGGGCGTGCCGGATGAGCTGGGCGATGCTGCCCGCATTGACGGTTGCAGTGAGTGGAATGTATTCCTGCGGGTGATGCTGCCGCTGGCCGGACCGGGGCTGACCACATTGGCCGTCTTCCAGTTTCTTTTTGCCTGGACAGCTTTTCTGGAACCCCTGATCCTGGTACAGCGTGATGCACTCCGCCCCGCCACACTGGGATTGCTTTTCTTCCAGGGGCGCTACAGCAATGCCATGCCCTTGATGGCAACCGGCACTTTTATCACCATTCTGCCTGTGGTGCTCGC
>JBGSXK010000495.1:0-5084 GCA_041751455.1 Anaerolineae bacterium | reverse complement strand
CGGGATTGATACCAACTATGTCCGTCTTTCCTCTGGCGAATCGCTGGCACGCCTGCGTGCCAGTGCGAATAACCCGGAATTCTCTGTGTGGTGGGGTGGCCCTGCCGATGCGTTTATCGCTGCGTCTGAGGAAGGGTTGATCGAGCAATATGAATCACCTAACACAGAAATGATCCCTGCGGAGCTGCGCGATGCAGATAATTACTGGTCAGGCATCTATGTAGGCGCGTTAGGCTTCTGCTCCAATGTTGAAGTGCTGGAGGAACTGGGTGTGGAACCACCTAACTCCTGGGAAGCATTACTCGTACCAGAGTTGGCTGGTAATATTGCGATGGCACATCCGGCGACCTCAGGAACGGCTTTCACTGCGTTCTGGTCAATGGTCACTCTGCGGGCTGATGAACTGGAAGCAGAGGAAGAAGGCACAGGCTATGATGAAGAGGGCAACCCCACTGAGGCCGCTATCGACAGTGCCTTTGAATATTTCGCTCAACTGAACAACAACATCCTGCAATACACGCGCTCTGGCTCTGCGCCGGGTACGCTGGCAGGCAATGGTGAAGTGGCCGTGGCTATTATCTTCTCTCACGACTGCACCAAATTCCAGATCGAAGGCTTCGAGGGTATCCTCACGACGACTTTCCCCGAAGAGGGTACAGGATATGAAATCGGGGGCATGGCAATCATCGCCAATGCGCCAGAAACCGAAGCAGCGCGCATCTGGTACGACTGGGCGCTAACCGCTGAAGCGCAGGAAATCGGCCAGGCCGTGAACTCGCTGCAACTGCCCACCAACACGGAAGCCGCCGTTCCCGAACAGTCCGTGAATCTGGCTGAAGTCAACCTTCTGGACTATAACTTTGTCGCCGCCGGGACGAACCGTGTGGCAATCACCGAGCGCTTTGACTCGGAAATTGCCTCCGCACCTGCCGAGTAAATTCATTAGGTATATCACTTAGGACTGCATACCTTGCTCAATACGAGCGAGGTATGTTTTTACTTTTTGGAGCGATTTTGTACGCAGACACATATCGTTTATCCAGGCCCCTGCGCCGGGTCCTGCAAGACCCACTGCTGGCCATTATTCTGGTTCTGGTGGTTCTCTTCGTCATAATTACCATCATCCTGCCACTGGCGGCGATGATCGGGGAGAGTGCCTCAGCAGAGGGTGCAGCGCTTTTCCAGCGTTATCTCAGCGAACCCATCTACCAGCGCATCATTAGCAATACGCTGGTATTGGGGTTATCAGTCGCTTTGGTTGGCACGGCTGTGGGCTTTCTCTTTGCCTTTGTGCAGGTCAAGTTGAATGTCCCCTTCAAGCGCTTCATCCACATTATTGCGCTGATGCCTGTCATCTCCCCGCCCTTCGCCGTCGCCACTTCAATGATCGTCCTGTTTGGCCGCCGGGGAATTATTACGCGCGATGTGCTGGGGATGCGTTTCGGTCCTAATGACAATGATCTCTACGGCCTGGACGGCCTTACGGTAGTGCTGGCCTTATCGTTTTTCACAGTGGCTTACCTCAACCTCAGAGGCATGATGGAAGCGCTCGACCCAGCGCTGGATGAAGCCGCGGCGAACTTGGGAGCGAGTAAGTGGCGTGCCTTTCGTACGGTCACCCTCCCTATGCTAATTCCGGGCCTTGCCAGTTCGTTCCTGCTGCTGTTTGTAGAAGCCATTGCCGACCTCGGCAACCCGCTGGTACTGGGTGGCAACTATGAAGTACTGGCAACCCGCATTTATATTACGATAATCGGGTTATATGATACGACTGGCGCAGCCGTGCTGTCGTTCATCCTGCTCGTGCCCTCTTTGCTGATCTTTGTAGTGCAGCAGTATTGGGTCAGCCGCGCCAGCGTGGTATCTGTCACCGGAAAGCCCTCTGGCACGCCACAAACCATTGACCACCCCCTGGTACGCTGGCCGCTGTTCGGCATGGTCATGACAATCTGCCTGCTTATCATCCTTATTTACGGGATGATTATCTTCGGTGCGTTTACCAGAGTGCCGGGTGTGAACAATGATTTCACGCTGAGTCACTTCGATTTTGTTCTCAATGGTATTGGCCGTCAGGCGATGGAGGACACCACTCGCCTGGCGTTGATTGCTACCCCGCTGGCGGGATTGATTGGCATGATTGCTGCGTTTCTCATTGCGCGTAAACGCTTTCCCGGACGTGGTGTGCTGGACTTTGGACTCATGCTGGGTATTGCAGTTCCTGGTACCATCATCGGCATTGGTTATCTGTTAATGTATAACAGCCCCGTCATCACTACCCTGCCGCTTTTTGGGGAAGTTACAGTAATTCCCAAGCTGACAGGCGGGCAAGGACTCCTGGGTGGTGCGCTGGCGATTGTGCTGGTCTATATTATCAGAAGTGTACCTGCAGCCCTAAGGTCAGGCACAGCGGCGCTGGCGCAGATTGACCCTTCGATTGAAGAAGCCGCGGTCAGCCTGGGGGCAAATAGTCAGCGCACCTTTCGTACGATCACCCTGCCCCTCATCCGCCCGGCTTTCCTGACAGGGTTGATCTATGCCTTTGCGCGCTCGATGACCACCATCTCGGCAATCGTCTTCCTCACCACACCTCAGACCAAGATTATGACACAGCAAATCCTTAACGAAGTCGAAAATGGGCGTTATGGCAATGCTTTTGCTTACTGCGTCATCCTGATTTTAATCGTTATGGTTGCGGTGACGATATTGTATTTCGTGGTAGGGTCAAAGACCGGCGCAGAAAGAACCATTGAAGGTGGTATGTAATGACGGATAGTGTACGGCAAGAAATTCGTCTGGCACTCGATCAGGTCTATAAGGAATTTCAGCAGCGTGACAGCAAAGGGAAATTCACCGCGGTGGACGGCATCTCCCTGGATATTCACAGCGGGGAATTTGTAACATTTCTCGGCCCATCTGGTTGTGGCAAGACCACCACGCTGCGCCTCATCGCAGGCTTTGAGACGCCTAACAGCGGCCAGATCCTACTGGACGGGCAGGATATTACACACCTGCCCCCCAACAAGCGCGACATGGCGCTCGTCTTCCAGAATTATGCTCTTTTCCCTCACATGAGTGTTTTTGATAATATTGCTTACGGGCTGCAAACACGGGGTTTGTCCCGCCAACAGATCAGCCAGAAGGTTCACGAAGCATTGGATCTAATGGGATTGACAGGGCTGGAAAACCGCCGCCCAAATCAGCTCTCCGGCGGGCAGCAGCAGCGCGTCGCCCTGGCGCGATCTCTCGTGATGGAACCACGCATTTTGCTGTTCGATGAACCGCTTTCGAACCTGGATGCAAAGCTGCGCGTTCAGATGCGCAGCGAAATTCACCGCCTCCAGCGCCGTTTGAATATCACCAGCATCTATGTCACTCATGACCAGATCGAAGCTATGGCACTGTCAGATCGTATTATCGTGATGAATGCCGGGAAAATTGAGCAGGTAGGTACGCCAGAGGATATTTATCGCTTCCCCAATACCCGCTTTGTTGCAGACTTCATTGGCAGAGCAAACTTTATACCTGCCACCGTCTTAAATCATCAAGCAGACACGGTAAAGGTTCAGGTTCTGGAACGTGAGCTTACATTACCGATTCGTTTCACTGTGCGTGACGGGGCAGCAATCAGCGCGATGCTGCGGCCTGAAGCGCTCTCACTACGCGATGAAGCAGGTTTAGCACAGGGTATTGTAGAACAGGCAATGTATCTGGGGTCAGAAGTGGAGTATGTAGTGAATGTAGCCGGAGAGCAGCTTGTGGTGGTGGAGAATGATCCACGCGCCTCACGTATGTTCGCAGAAGGCCAGTCTGTAGGGGTAGACTTTGTGACCAGTGCTGTGCATCTGCTGCCAACGGAGTAAAGGGGTGGCTGATGGGACTTGAACCCACGACCTCCGGGGCCACAACCAGGCGCTCTGACCAACTGAGCTACAGCCACCATGAATTCAAAAAGTATAGCATGGCTTATTTTGAAATACTAGGCCTTTTTCCGGGCGATAATCACCTGTGCCACACTGCGTGGGCAGCGCTCGAATAAGGTTTCTGCCGCAAATCCATAAGGTGTAAAGTAGTCTGTCAGCACTGAGGTATCGCCATCATCGCGCTGGCCCGTCACACGGTATAACCATTCCAGTCCGGCCTCGGCCAATCCTGTACGTGTAAAAACCCCATTGGGCACAATCACCAGCAGGCCATTAGGCTGCAAAACCCGATTGACTTCTTGCAGCGTTTCTGGAGCGATGATAAAACCCGTTGGAAAAGTACTGATCACCGCCGCAAAAGACTGATCAGGAAAAGGGAGTTGCTGCGCTTTGCCACGTGCCAGACGAACAGGTAAACCATGCTGATGCAGCTTGCGGGCAGTAATGCGCCCCATATTAGGCGAAAGATCGTAACCCACAGCCCTGTAACCTGCCGCCCGTAAATCCAATTGCAGATTGCCAGTGCCATGTGCCAGTTCCAGCACATGCTCAGTTGCGTCCAGTTCCAGATGCTTAAGCGCTGCCCGCTGCCAGCAGCGCCATGCTCCCAACGAAACGATATTACTCACCAGGTCATAAGTAAAGGCAAATTCGTTATAGAGCAGCCGGAAGCCAAACGCCACCAGCTTCCACCACAGGCAGGCCACCTAGTCCATCCGCACGGTTTGCAGGATGATATCGGGCTTATCAGTGATAATGGCATCCACGCCAATCCGATGTAAAGCAGCCGCGCGTTCCGGATCATTGACCGTCCAGGTATTCACCCAGTAGCCCTGCTCGCGCGCCCAGGCCATATACGCTGCATCAATCACGGACTCATGGGGGTGATCAGCCTCGTAAGCTAAGTTGAGCTGATCCATAATAGCGCGGGTATCCACCACTGCCCCCGGCGCATGAAGGAAACCCAGTGGCACTTCGGGCATAATCTGGCGGAAGTGATACAGCGTCAGCGGGTTAAACGACGAAACAATCACCCGCTGCTGCATCGCATAACGGGCGATTGCATTCGCAACTACCTGCTCTACCCCATTGGTTTCCTGCGCCTCAGATTTGATCTCTACATTGATATATAACCGCTGGCCAACTGCCTCAAACACTTCATCC
>JBGSXK010000494.1:0-3670 GCA_041751455.1 Anaerolineae bacterium | reverse complement strand
CGGCAATCGCACGCTCGAAATAGAGCAGGGCTGCCTCATCATTTTGCTCCTGGTAAAACAACTGGCCGATGACAAAGTTGAGTACAAAGTCCGTATCGCCGCCTTCCAGCGACACGAAACTGTCCAGTTCCTCGATGGTGGCGACCGACACCGCTGTTTCCCCTGGCTGTGTGCCAATGGCACTCCAGCGGGGGGTGACGGTGTAGCTGCTTTTGAGCCGCAGGCGGAACACCTCGCCCCAGATGACCAGGGTCGCGTTGTAAGTGTCGCTCACCGTCCGCCCTTCGTCGTGGCTGGTAATCACCTGGGGCAGGGCCAAGACGCGAGCGTTTGTTTCGCTGCCAAGCCCCCTCAGCGCGTCTTCGATCAGGTCCACCCATTCGCGCTGGGGGTCCTGGGGGTTGTCGCCCCGGTCAAACTGCGCGATGAGCACCAGCACCTCGCGGTCGTCGTCTTCGGTGACGGCGGTGGCTCCGGCCAGCGGGGTAGGTGTTGGTGTAGGGGTGGGTATGAAGGATTGTATTACAGGAATCGCCGCGATAATCGTTGCCAGCACGCCTACAAAGACTAACACCCCTACAATAATCTTCCATAACGCTAATCCTCGTTCTCTGATCCGCTCGATCGAAGACGGCTTCCGAAGGGCTGGTTCCATGTGGTCTTCGGGCCGGCGGCTGATTTCCTCAACCGGGTCAGGTATCGGCGGTTCGGGTGCTGGCGGTGGGTTATTATTGCCTTCATCATCGTTGTAGTAGAGATTGTTATCCCCCACGCCTGAACCTCCCTCTACCTTTAATACGGGCTGTTCTAATTATTATGGCAGAAATATGGCAAAAGTGCGTTGCAGGCGCTATTACGACCTGTCTTCTTCACCACGCTGCCGGAATCTGTACTACACTGGTATATGCAGTACAGCGCTGTAAAAGTTATTGCCTTGTTGGTGCCAGTACAGTTCAGGAAAGGAAACACTATGACCATACCGCTTTTTAGCTGGCCCGCCGAAACCGAAGAGGTTCACATTACGTTACCCTATAACCCGATCACAGGCAGCCTCAGCATCCATGCGCCGCAGGGCACATCCATCCGTGCCGTTGCCAGGGGGACTATTGCCGCCATCAGCAGTACACATCTACAGCTTATCGCCGAGCCATTCCTCATCACTTACGATGGCTTGCAGAATATCTCTGTCAAGCCGGGAGCGAATGTCGAGAGCGGTGATGTCATCGCACAGTCCGGTTCACCCAAAAGCATCACCCTGCTCATTCGCCAGACCATTGACCCCACATCACTGCTGGACACCACCCCACCCGTAAAGCCCCAGCGGCGCATAAAAGCAAAACCTCAGCCCGCACCGGCGACCCCAGGCCCGGAAGATGGCAAGGTCTATGTCAAAGCGACCACCGAGGCGGTACGAGTACGCGAACAGCCTGTGGATGGCAAGCCTGTTGGCCAGTTAAAGCTGGACGAACCTGTGGAATCACTGGAATCACCTGCCGAAACTCAGGCCAAAATCGGCGTTCAGGGCCAGTGGTTGAAGATTCGCCGCTGGGATGGCCTGGTTGGCTATGTGGCCGCCTGGTTTGTGCAGATGACTGATCCACCCCAGTTCAAAATCACGGGCAGCCTGACGGGCATGAATCTGGACATTTATCATCCTCTGGGCGCGCCCGACCCGCAACAGATGTCGGGGATCGGCTGGGCACGTCTGAAGTTTAATGTTTCCCTGAATCCCGACTACCCCCAGGGCGACCCCCGGCGTTATGGCAACACGGATATTGAGGCCGCCTATAAACGTTACCTGCCCTATGTCGAAAAATATCATAAAGCAGGCATGAAAATCCTGATGGTCTTCACGCACCAGCTTTACGGGGAGGGCGCAGGGTTCAACTGGGGGCAGATGGACGGCGGCAAGTGGGGACAGCTCACTACCCGATACAGCGATTTCGCGCGGCAGGTGGCGCAGAAATTCGCGGGCACGGGCATGATTAACGTCTATCAGGTCTGGAATGAGCAGGACACGAAGGAAGGCCGCGCGGCGGTCGCAGTGCCCCCTTCGGAGTATGGTAAGATGCTGACGGAGACCATCCACGCCATCCGCAGCGCAGACCCAAAACCGTTTATCATCACAGGCGGCCACACCAGCGGGCCAGATGCCGGGTCGCAGTATGCCAGCCAAACCCTCGCCGCGATGCCTGCCGACGTGCGCCCGGATGGTATTGCTTTCCACCCCTATGGGCGTGGCAAGGCCGGGCACAAATTCAGCAACTGGGGGCCGCTGGAAGAAGAAGTGCGCAAGTATGCGGGGGTCATGCCCGGCAAGCCGCTGTGGATTACCGAGTGGGGCGTGCTGGATCATCAGGGGCGCGGCGATGCGATCCCCGATGTGACCGATTACGCCAGCAGCTTTATGGACTTATGCAAACAGGACTTTACGGGGAAGATTGCGGCGGCGATGTGGTACGCCTGGGCAGACAGTATGGACAACGGTTTCGGCCTGGTCGATCACAGCGGCAGAGTTAAAACCCTGCTGTACGAGAAATTCTGTACACTCGGTTAAAGCGCGTGTTTTGTATGGCCGCGTTTAGGCGGCCTTTATGATTGTCCATTAGGCTGGTAGAGTGCGGCAGGTCATCATATCCACGTAGAAAAGGCTATCTTCCAGAATTTTGATGAAGTATGTCAAAAAGCGTGTATATAGGTTATCCTTATTGTAATATTTGAGGGGATTTACTTGAAACAGGTCTTATACCCTGCGCACATGACTTTTTGACTCTTCTCAACATTATAGCAGGAGGAAAACCTCTCAATGAAAGCCATTATTCTGGCAGCGGGTCAGGGCACCCGTCTGCGCCCTGTGACATTGACTATGCCCAAGCCACTCGTCCCCGTTGCCAACAAAGCCCTCATCGTCTATGCCATTGATATCCTTAAAGAAGCCGGATTAGATCATATTGGTATTGTCGTCAACAGCCTGGACTCCCCCATCTGTACGCACCTGGGGAATGGTGATGGGCTGGATGTCCGGCTCGAATACATTGTCCAGGCAGAGCAGCGTGGGCTGGCTCATGCCGTCAGCCTGTGCCGCGATTTTGTGGGTGACGAGCCATTCTGTATGTTCCTGGGAGATAACGTCTTCCAGGATAAAATGGTCAACCTGTTCGCAGGTTTCGAGGCTTCAAAGGATGAGGCCGCCATCGCGCTGGGCGAAGTGCCCGACCCTTCGCGGTTTGGTATCGCGGACCTGGGCGGCGGTAGTGAGCGTATCCTGGGGGTGGTGGAAAAGCCCAAAGAAAACGCACCTTCCAATCTGGCAATTTCCGGGGTCTATCTGTTTCGCAAGTCGATCTTCGACGCTATCGCTAATATCAAACCCTCCTGGCGCAACGAACTGGAAATCACCGATGCGATCCAGTGGCTCATCACCCAGGGATGCACGGTACGCCCCTATATCCTCGATGGCTGGTGGATGGACGCAGGCAAGCCCGACGCGATTATTCAGGCGAACCAGTTGGTACTGGGCGAGTTGCCCTATACCCCCGCGCCAGAAAATGGCAGCAAGGTCTTTGGCTCATCGGAGGTATCCAGCCGCGTGCTGGTGGGCGAAGGCAGCATGATTGTGGACAGTGTGGTGCGTGGGCCAGTGATCATCGGCAAAAATGTCATTATCGAG
>JBGSXK010000493.1:0-7283 GCA_041751455.1 Anaerolineae bacterium | reverse complement strand
TCACTGTAAGCAGATCATCGGAATAGGCGTAATCTGTCGCCAGCCAGGGTGTGGCGGCGCCGCCCTCTACCGGGTTGAAGACCAACAGCGGCTCGAAGATGCCGAAGATCGTCCAACGGGTGGGATCGGGCGCGAAGGGGTTAAAGTTACGCTGGAAGGGGGCGGCCTGACCTTCGCTAATTCTGACCGTGCCGCCGCGCGGTACATCATCCTGGGCAATCACCGGTGCAAGGCTGAAGGCCAGCAGCATGACTAATGTCAGTACAAGAAACAGTTTGCGGGACATAAAGACAATTCTCCTTAGCTAACCACTAGGTATTTATAAATGGTGCTTGTTTGCTGATTATGTGCTGTGTGTCCTCCTTTTGCCAAGCTTCTATTTATTTAGCTGCTTTTCCGCCTGTAACGGTGGAAAAATCAGGGAATATTCTCCAGTTGAGCCATGCCCGAAGATTCACGCACGATGAGGCGTGTGGGCAAAAGGCGATGAGATGGTACTTTGTCCTCACCTTCGATGCTGTCCAGCAGCAGCGACGCTGCCAGTGCGCCCTTTTCAGGGATAGGCTGGTGTACGGTGGACAGCCTGGGGCTTACATTGACCGCGGTGGGGAGGTCGTCGAAGCCGACAATCGCCACATCTTCCGGTATACGCAGCCCGACTTCCTTAATGGCGCGCATCGCGCCGATGGCGGTGATGTCGCTGCCTGCAAAGACTGCGTCCACGCCTGCGCGCAGAAGCTCTCGCATACCCTCATAACCGGAGTCGAGGTCAAAATGACCTTCTGCCACCAGCACGGGGTCGAAGGGGATACCGTTATTTTCCAGAGCCTGACGGTAGCCCATAAGACGATCCTGCCCGTCCGGGTGCGACAGCAGCCCGGTGATGGTGCCGATCCTGCGCCGCCCCAGGGAGAGCAAATGATTGACGGCTTCCTGTGCCCCGCCGATATTATCGACGGTGACGTAGCTGATATGGTCGATAAAGCGCTGGCCTGGGCGTTCCAGCAGCACAAACGGCATACCAATGTCGAGCAGTTGATTTTGGAGTGGATCATCCAGGCTGATGGAAGCGAGAATTAAGCCATCCATCAGACGATGCTGGGCAATCACGCGCTCATAAAACAGATTTTTGGTGTCTTCCGGCTGGCTGAGCCAGAGCAGCATCACGTAATCGCGTTCGTCCATGACTTCCGTGATACCCTGAAGCATGGCGGAGAAATAACGTGCTTCGTCGAAGATAACCAGCGGGGTATAGGGGATGACCACACCAATGATACGTGTTCGCCGGGTGGCGAGGGCACGAGCAAAATAATTGGGGCGGTACTGCTGTTCCTGAATGATCTGCAACACCCGCTGGCGTGTAGACGCGCTGACATTGGGGTTGTTGTTGATGACCCTGGAGACTGTAGAGCGGGAAACCCCGGCTAATCTGGCAATATCTTCTAAGTTTTGGTCCATAAAATCCGCATAAACAACAAATTATCTTTTTTGGGAGCGCTCCCAATACCTTTTCATAGTATATACTGCCTTTCTTCATTTTGTCAAAAGACTTGGGGGAAATTGTATAAAATGCTCAAAACTGCTCTATGGGGCAGGGAAAGGCGGGTTCAAAACCCGCCCCTGAAGTTTGGTCTTGTTATTGCGACAAGCTCTGACTACCTGTCAGCAGCAAGTGCCTCGCGTGTTGCGCTGATGATCTGGGGATCATCTGCAAAGCGCGCCTGGACTTTCTTAAGCGCGTTCACTATGTCATCCACACCCTGCCGCCCGGCACGCAGCAGATTCTCGCCTAACCAGACGGCCTCGTGCCCTGAGGCACGCTCGACATGGGGCAGGTGCATCTGGTCGAAGCGGAAGCGCTCCGGGAAGGCGCGCGGCACGGGCAGGCTGGAAAGCTGTGGCTGGAACAGGTCATAACGATACATAGGATCGTAGCCTTCCCAGGCGGGGATACCCTCGGCAGAGAGCGCCGCGCAGACCAGCCTGTTATTCGCGCCACCGAAAGATTCTGGCTGAATGGCGAACATATAACGGTAGAAAGCGCGGGCGGTATGGCGCGGTTCACGCCGGAGGAGGCGCACACCCGGCACCTCGCTCAACGCCTCGTCCAGATAATCGGCCATTTCGGAACGCTCACGGGCCTGCTCCGGGAAGCGCTCAATAGCGACATTGAGCAGCGCCGATTGTAATTCGGCCATGCGGTAATTGCCGCCGAAAGTATACAGCTCACCTGCCGGGTCATGAGGGCGGCCACAGTCGATGAGGCTGGTGACTTTATGCGCCAGATGCTCGGTGCGGCAGATGAGCATTCCACCCTCGCCGCCGGTCATGATCTTGGAGGACTGCATACTGAACGAGCCGAAATGCCCGAATGTCCCTGCGCCACGCCCGCGCCAGCTTGCCCCGTGTGCGTGGGCGCAGTCCTCGACCACGATCAGATTATGACGCTCGGCAATGGCCATGATCGCGTCCATGTCGGCCATTTCGTGCCCCAGATGCACCGGGATGATGGCGCGGGTACGCTGGGTGATGGCGGCTTCGATAGCCTGCGGGTCGATGCAGTAAGTTTCCGGGTCAATGTCCACAATCACCGGGATTGCCCCGGCATAAATGACGGCGGAGGCTGTGGCCTGGAAGGTGTACGCGGGGACGATCACCTCATCACCCCAGCCGACTTCCGCTGCTTGCAGCGCGATCTGAAGCGTGATGGTGCCGTTCATCACGGCGACGGCGTACTCGCCGCCCTGCAACGCAAGGAAGCGCCGGATGAACTCGGCAGTCTGCGGGCCGGGGTAGGGGAAGCCACCCCACTGCCCACTGCGGACGGCCTCCGCGACAGCATCAGCTTCGCGCTCGTCATAAACCGGCCAGGCCGGGTAGGGTTGGTGGCGGGTCTTCTCTCCGCCCAGGATTGCAAGCTCTGTCATGATGGTATGGTGTCCTTTTTGCCCCTCACTTTAAACCACTCTCTCAATAAAGGCATTGGATTCACTATAGCGCGCACGCCTTATACCCGCAATAACAGTCCACATCTGCACACGTAGCTTTGCATGACCCGGCTTTTTGTCTACAATAATGCGCTTTGCTATAGAACTCGTTTTCGACACACCACACAGATTTAGAGGGTACTGATGAAGCGCAAACTTCTTGTGACCGGGGCTGCCGGGCGTATCGGCGGTTTTTTTACTGCGCAGAACAAAGATCAATATGATTTTGTGCTGACCGATGTGCGCCCACCTCAGGAAACCTACGACTTTCCATTCACTGAGGCCAATATTACCGATTTTGACGTGCTGCGAAAGCTGTGCCAGGGGGTAGATACGGTCATTCATATGGCGGCGGTCATCAGCACCGAGGCAACATGGGAGCACCTGCTGCCGAACAATGTGATTGGCCTCTACAATGTGTATCAGGCGGCGCATGAGGCGGGCTGCCGGCGGGTGGTTTTCGCCAGCACAATTAATGTGTTCACGGGATACCCTGACGAAGAGCTGAATATCAAACAGGATGCGATTATCCGTCCGGGCAACCTTTATGGCTCGACTAAAGCCTGGGGTGAGGCCGCTGGCTCGGTGTATGCCGACACGAAGAATCTGTCGGTCATCTGTCTGCGCTTTGGCTGGGTGGTGCCGCGTGACAGCGCCTATATCAAGGTCGGGCATCCACTGTTGAACATGGTGGCAACGCTGGAAGACACGGTGGAATCCATTAGGTTATCGGTGGAAGCGCCGGATTCGCTGCGTTATCACAGCTTCAATGTACTCTCGGACAACCGCGAAAAGAAGCTTGACATCAGCGTGACACGCGAACTGCTCGGCTACAACCCACAGGATGATGGATTCGCGCTGGCGGAACGGAATGGTGAAGGCGTTTAAGTCATGCCGGGCGGGTTCGAAACCCACCCTGCAAATTTCAAAGAATGGCAGGTCAGGAGACTTTTATGCAGCGGGCGACGAAAGATAAGCTTTATTTTGAAACAGGCGCGGATAACCCGGTGACGCTGCGGGTACAGCCCGGCGAAACCTTTGAAGTAGAAACTCAGATTAACCGTGGGCCGTGGCTGGATGCGCACCCGGATAGCGAACGGCTGCGGGAGCTTTTGCGCGGCGGTAATCCATCAAGCGGGTGCATTTATGTGGAAGGGGCACAGCCGGGGCAGGTCCTGACCGTGCATATCGGCGCAATTGACCTCGATCCGATAGGCTACACGGCCTTCAGCGGCGCAAATGGCGCGATGCCTGGCTGGCTGGGCGGCAGTGGGATCGGGGAGCAGAGCCGCATTGTGGAGATTCGGGATGGGCTTGTGCATTGGAGTGACCAGCTTAAGCTGCCTGTCGCACCGATGATCGGCTTTGTGGGCGTGGCACCCCTGCATGAACGGTATCATAACGGCTGGGGGAGCTACTGGGGCGGCAACTTCGATGTGCAGGAGATCACGACCGGGTCAGCGGTGCAGTTGGCGGTGCATCACTCCGGCGCGCTGCTGCACATCGGTGATATGCACGCCATTCAGGGCGACGGCGAAATCTGTGGCGCGGGCGGCATTGAAGCGGGCGGGCGGGTGCAGGTGCGAGTGGAACTGGCCGAGAAGCCACAGGCGATGTGGTGGCCGCGCATTATCAACGACACCCATATCATGACGGTGGCAATGGCGCGCCCGGCGGAGGATGCTTTCCGGCTGGCGCTGGAGTCTCTGGTACTATGGCTAGAGGAGGATTATGGCTTCTCACGTGGGGAGGCGTATCTCTATCTGGGGCAGGTGCTGGAAGCACGCTGCACGGCCTTTGTGAACCCGACTTTTAGTTATGTCGCCAAGATCGCCAAGCGTTTCCTGCCAGACCTGGGGTAGCTGCGCTTTAGCGACGATCTGCTGTGTGGGTAAGGTGGTGGTCGTTTATGGCCGCAAGCATCGCCTGAATTGAGCTATAAGACCTTCCATTTACCTGCCAGCAGGGATGTTTGCCGGGCAGCACTTCGACCTGGGCCAGTGCCGCGACTCCGTTGCCCTCGGTGACGAAGCCTGCACGTTCCAGCGCACGCCGTGTCCAATCGGCCGCGAGGCCTTCGCCCACGACGACCACACGCCCGCTGCGCACAGGGTGGATTTTGAATGAGCCGCTTTGTATGTCAAATTTCACGCCCTCGCTATGGAAGGCTTTGGCAAACGCGCCGCTGAGTACGAGGTCTTCTGGTACGCCCTGCTGTAAAGCACCCCCGGCAGGGAGCAGCCAGATGCGGTCTGCGCTGCGCAGGGCGAGATCGAGGTCGTGAGTCGAGAGCAGAATGGCGCGGCCGGTGGTGTGGGCCAGTTGCCTCAGCAGGTGCATGATCTCCACGCGGCGGGGCAGATCGAGGAAAGCGGTCGGCTCATCGAGCATCATGAGGGCGGGTTCCTGTGCCAGGGCGCGGGCGATCATGATTTTCTGGCGCTCACCGTCGCTTAATTCGCTCACATAACGCTCTGCCAGCGCTGGTGCGCCTACCGCGTCAATCGCCCACTGTACCACCGCTTCATCATGTGCCGACAGCCTGCCTGACCAGCCGGTATAGGGATGCCGCCCCAGGGCAACCAGCGCATAAGCAGTCAGCAAGCCCACGTCCACGCGCTCAGTCAGGACGATGCTGAGGCGCTGTGCCAGATCACGCGCGGACAGATAATGGATATCATCCCCCAGCAGGCGCGCATGGCCATGCAGCGGTTTTTGCATCCCCGCGAGGGTACGCATGAGCGTGGTCTTCCCCGCGCCATTGGGGCCGATCAGGCAGACCATTTCGCCTGCTTCCAGTGTGGCATTGAGGCAGTTGGCGACGGTGACGACAGGCCGCCGCGCCGGCGCATAGCCCACCGTGAGGTCACGCAGTTCCAGCACATTCATGACGCAAACGACTCCCGTAGATTGCGGCGGCGCATAATGACCCAGATCACAACAGGCGCACCCATCAGCGATGTGATGGCATTCAGCGGCAGGATGAGGTTGCTGCCGGGCAGTTCGGCCAGCAGCGCGGCAATCAACGCGACCAGCGCGCCCATCAATATCGATGCAGGCAGCAGCACGCGATGGTCGGATGTGCCCAGAATGCTGCGACACAGATGCGGCACGGCAATACCAATGAAGCCAATCGGACCACAGAAGGCGGTGATTACGCCCGCCAGAATAGCCGTGACCAGGATTATCCAGTGGCGCGCGGTGTTCACGTTTACGCCCATGCTGCGGGCATAAGCTTCGCCCAGCAGCAGTGCGTTGAGCGGCTTGGACAGCGCCAGCGCCAGCACCAGCCCGATGAAGACAAGCGGGGCGAGGATACGCATTTCGTCCCATGTGACACCACCGAAGCTGCCAAACGTCCAGTTGATAAACGCCTGAATGCGCTCTGGCAGGTTGAAATAGAGCAGCAGGCTGACCAGCCCACTAGTGAGATAGCCGAACATGAGGCCGAGGATGAGCAGGGTCATGATGCTGTGTACCCGGCGTGCCAGCAGCAGCACGAGCGTCATAACCGTGCCCGCGCCGAGCATGGCCGCCGCCGTAATGCCCAGATCACCCACCAGCCCGATCCCGGCCAGCAGGGTAGACCCCACCACACCCGCCGACAGCACTACCAGCGCCACGCCCAGGCTGGCCCCAGCGCTGACACCGAGGACATAGGGATCGGCCAGCGGGTTGCGGAAAAAGGTCTGCATCAGCAGACCACTAATCCCCAATCCCGCACCCGCCAGCATAGCGGTCAGTGCTTTGGGCAGGCGGAACTTCAGGATGATATTACCCCAGGATTCGCGGCTGGCCTCGCCACCCAACAGCACCTGTAGGATGTCTTCCAGTGGGATTTTGACGGAGCCGAGCGTCAGGCTGAGCAGCAACACGGCCAGCACAGCAGCCAACAGCAGGCCGAGTATGCCCCAACGGATACCGAGGCGCGGCCAGTGGCTGGTCAGCGTGGGTGCTTCGGAGAGTTTGGGAATGGGCTTGAGCAGTGTCTGTGTCATAGGCTTTTTAGCGACGAGTGCTGAGCAACGAGTAAAAACCCGGATCAGCACTCGTCACATCCTTCTATTCCAGGTTGACGAAGAAATACAATTCATGATCCGGCAGCAGGTCAGGGTGCAGGATATAAATCAGGTCTGCGAGAATGAGATGCGGCTGCGCAATACCGGTTTCGTAGTAGTCGTTGCCGCCGTTGGCATTGAGGCGGGCGCTGTTGTCGTAGACCGTGCCATTCTGCACCGGAGCAAAATCGGCGTAACGCGCATCCAGCGCCAGCAGGTCATCCAGGATGTAGACCCC
>JBGSXK010000492.1:0-6499 GCA_041751455.1 Anaerolineae bacterium | reverse complement strand
TGGATGATCTTCACGGGGTCAACTGAGTAATGCGGCCCCTGGCGGTCGATATCCACACGCGATAATTGAAAACGCGGGTTATTCGCCAGCGCGATTTTGACCATCGCCAGACGATGTTCTACCGGAGTTTTGTGCCGTTCCTGCTTATGAGGGGGGTCTGCCGCCGGGAGAAACAGCAGCGCATCCAGCCCAAGCCCCTCAGCGGAGTATTCGCCCAGGATCAGATGGCCGATGTGCGGCGGGTCAAACGTCCCGCCCAAAATCCCGACGCGCTGCATAGAAACCGGGTTTATTCCGTCCATTCCATTTCAAAATCGCCGATGAACACTGTATCCCCCACCGAGACCCCGGCTTCTTCCAGTGCCTTGACCACCCCAATCGCCTCCAGGATATCCTGGAAACGCGCCACTGCCTCGTCATAATCCCAGTAGGTCATCGACGCGGCACGCTCAATACGCTTGCCATTAACATGGAAGCTGCCATCATCCGCACGGGTAATGGTGAAGGGAATTTCCTCCTCCGGCAGTTCGTAAACAGGCATTTCCTCAATGTACTGCGGGGTTTCCTCTGGCAGCGCATCGATCAACTGCGCCAGACGCTGCTTGAGCGTCTCTACATTCTGGCGGGTGGCGGCGGAGATTTCCATCGGCTGTACGCCGCGCTCACGAAGCGCCGCTTCAACCTCTGGCCATTTAGCCTGTGCTTCAGGTAAGTCCATTTTTGTAAAGACAATAATCTGCGGCTTTTCCGTCAGTTTATCGTCGTATAGCGAAAGTTCCACGTTGATCTGATTATAATCGGCCAGCGGGTCATCACTTGCGCCATTCAGCAGGTGCACCAGCACACGGGTGCGCTGAACATGCCGCAAAAAGGCATGCCCCAGCCCTATGCCCATATGTGCGCCCTCGATCAAGCCGGGAATGTCCGCCACAACAATATCACGATCATCATAGACAACCACGCCCAGGTTCGGTTCCAGGGTAGTAAAGGGGTAATCGGCGATCTTAGGCTTCGCGTTACTGATCACCGAAAGCAGTGTGGATTTGCCTGCATTAGGCACGCCGACCAGTCCCACATCAGCAATCAGCTTGAGTTCCAGCTTCAGCCAGAATTCCTGTCCCGGTTCGCCCTTCTCGGCAAAGCGCGGCGCTTGCTGTGAGGCAGTGGCAAAACGCGCGTTACCGCGTCCCCCGCGGCCACCTTTCGCCACCACCACCCTATCTCCGGCGCGCACCAGGTCCGCGATCAGCGCACCCGTTTCCGCCTCGCGCACCACTGTCCCCGCAGGCACTTCGATCTCCAGTGAAGAGGCACTTGCACCTGTGCTGTTATTGGCCCCACCCCGCTTACCGGACTCCGCTTTGAAGTGTACCCGTCGCTGGAAGCTCGAAAGAGTCGCCAACTTCGGGTTAACTTTCAGGATCACATCGCCGCCGTGTCCGCCGTCGCCCCCTGCTGGGCCACCACGCGGTACATATTTTTCGCGGTGGAAATGGATAAGGCCGTCGCCGCCATCACCGCTTTTGACATAAATTTTCGCTTCATCAATCATGATCAGCTAACAATCCAACTCTACCCATTCATCCGGCGCACCAGCTTTATACCAGTTAATCGTCCGGCGCGCGCCTTCTCGAAAATCAATAGGCTCAAACCCCAGTTCACGCCGGGCTTTCTCACTGGTGACACGCCAGTTATTATGCACGTACGAGCGCAGCAGGTTCACCGGCCAGAAGGGTTCGCGCCCGATGACGTTAAAGCCCACTTCCAGCACCCGCGCTACCGGAATATCCAGCCAGCCCGGCATGGGTATACGCGGCCAGCGCAGCCCCGCTTCCTGACAGATGATGTCAAACGCTTCATGATGCGTAATCCAGCCACCACAGATATTATAAATTTCTCCGGTAGCTCCACGTGTCAGCGCCTTGAGAATGCCATGCGCGACATCGGCAATATACACCGGAAAAATAATATAGCGGCCACCATCCACCTGCATAATAATACCACGCATCGGGTCTTTGAAGAACAGCCGGTTAAATGCATAATGTCCCAGCGGGCCATAAAACGCACCAGGACGCAGCACTACTACAGGCAGGTCATGCTGGTAGTGATAGCGCAGGGCATCTTGCTCGGCTTGCAGCTTGCTGCGTTGATAGGCATCCAGCGGCTGCGGTGGATAGGTTTCGTCAATGATCTTGTCCGGGGCAGGTTTGCCGATTACCGCGACGGTTGAGATGTGGATGAAACGCTCAATTCTAGCCTGGGCGGCTGCTTCCAGCAGATACTCCGTCCCTCGTACGTTGGTTTCCAGGAATTCACGCGCGTCCCCCCACATACGAAACATCCCCCCGGCGTGAATCACATAACGACAGCCCTGGAGTGCTTTGGTATAACTTGAAGGCTTAACAATATCGCCGGAAATGATTTCGACACCGGGATAACGATGCAGCCAGTCATGATCCTGCGGGCGGCGTGTCAGCACACGAATGGGATATCCCTCGCGGCATAAGGCCGGGACAAGATGACGACCCAGAAAACCCGTGCCGCCCGTCACAAAGATCATGTGCCACCGCCCAACTTAAGCCAGACGGCGCTCACAAACACCAGTTTCAATTATCACGCCCGGTAGAAGTGGGTAAAGACGAAAGCACACGAATGTGCTGCGAGGCACTCAGGGTGTTCCAGCCGCCAGGCAGTTCCTGGATAAAAGTTTCAATTTTCCAGCGGCGGCTCTTGGTGTCATACACCATCTGGTAGACCTGCGAACATTCACCCAGGTCTTGCGTGTGCAGCCGTTCACGGGTGTAACCGTCATAGGTTGCCATACGTCGCTGTAACTGGGTATCGATGACCAGGCAGCGCTCACCATCTTCGGAAAAATGGCGCACACTGATCTGATGATCGGCGCGCAGCACCCCCAGCACAGAAGTATTATCGCCTGACTGGTTCATCATCAGTACACGTTGATAACGCTTCAGGAACGACCCATCCAGATAAACCGGAGCCATCGTCCACTGGCGAGAACGTTCCAGCAGCGCACTACTGTGCAGCCAGCTCGCCGCCGCCAGATAATCTGACCGGACTTGATTCACAACAATCTCCGGAGCCATCCACTCTCCTCGGTATGCGCTGCCGGGATGCAGGCGGCGCAGTTTACCACACCAGGGCACCTGCCCTTTTCCACGTAATGTCATAATGCCAGTAACCACGATAATGACCAGCAAAAGCGCCCATACCATTGCGCGTCGCCGTCCCTTTTCCAACATTATTCACACTTTACCAGCGCCACAAACCAGAGTCAATCCATGACCAGACGGTCGCGCAGCGTCATCCAGACATGCTGCCGGAGCTGGGCCATGCTTACAGGCCGGATAAGATAAGCATCCACCTTGACCACCGTCAGTGCGAAAGACTGAGCATCAGGAGAGGTAGAATGATCTGCCAGAATAATCTTGGGCAGTTTTTGCAGGCTTTCAATTTCCTTGATCTTTGCCAGCAGTTCCCAACCATGCATATCCGCCAGTTGCAGGTTCATAATCAGAAGATGAGGGTCACAGTCCTCTAGCAGTTGCAGCCCTTCTGCCGCCTGCCCTGCGACCCATACCCGCATTTTCATCGCGTCCAGCAGCCCGGCAATAGCCGTCTGTTCATCAGTATCACTGCTGACCAGCACCACACGCTTGCCCTCGGTCACACTGATATCTGTCTGGCTCGCGATAATCGTTTTTAAGTCGGCTATATCCGGGTTATATTCGGGCTGGCGGGTGTAGTGGTTCGTCGTGTCTGTGGTTTCGATAAAAGCAATCGCTGTGTGCTGAAAGATGGCTGGCGCTTTAGATATGAGATGTTTTTGTGCCAGTTCCGCATCCTGCAGGCTGCGAAAAGGCGCGCCATTCTTCCCCAGGATCGAGATCAGATCATTCCGCGCCCGCACCAGAAATTCGTGATTCAGCTCCAGCGCGTCCAGCAGTACCTGAATTTCTTCCAGCCGCTCTTTGGGGAGGGTGGTATTCAGATAATAGGAGCGCACCCGTTTACGAATATAGTAGGGTGCCTTAGTGTCTGTCTCATAACGGCCGGCCTCCGGCAGTGAATACAGCCAGACGTATTGGCGATTAAAATGCTCTACACGTCCGGCTGCTTTCAGTTGGTTCAGTTCGTAATCCGTGATGACATGACCAAAATCGCCATCACCATAGCTGCGGTAACGCCCGGTCAGCAGCTCTTGCACCCGTGTTTCATCCCATTGCACGACAAAAGACCCGTCGGACAGGATAAACACCGAAGTGCGCGATACCGGAGACCCACTGTAGACCTTAGCCATCAGCCCAGACACATTGCCCATCAACACCGTGCACTGTCGTTAAAGCTCGACAAAGTACGAGGCACATGCGCGGTCAATCAGGTCTTTAGTCAGCGTCGGCGGTTTATTCAGGTAAGTAGCGATATCAATCAACTGCGACAGGATGTCACGGGGGTGAACCATGCGCAGGTCACGGTCATACTTGATATACCATTCGTTAAGCAGATAGGCCAGACCCTGTTCATCATAAGGCACTTTCAGAAGACGGCACATGAGCTTGAAAATCTCACGAAACTGATCGTAAGACGGGTTACCCACTTCAATTTTGTAACGGATACGCCGCAGGAATGCTTCGTCCACCAGATCTTTCGGGTCAAGATTAGTGGAAAAGACAATCAGCACATGGAAGGGGATTTCAATCTTGCGCCCGTTATTCAACGTCAGGAAGTCCACACCTTTTTCCAGCGGCACAATCCAGCGATTCAACAGGTCTTTCGGGCGAATCTGCTGGCGGCCAAAGTCGTCAATCAGGAACATGCCACCGTTGGCCTTGACCTGATATGGCGCTTCATAGAACTTGTTAATGTCGTTGTAAACCAGGTCCAGCCCGGCCATCGTCAGCTCACCGCCAACCATAATCATGGGGCGTTTGATCTTCACCCAGCGTGGGTCAATCACCACGCCAGTACCCCCCTTACCCCGTACATCAGCATTATCCGACAGTTCGTGATTCACGCTGTCAAAGACCTGTACGATCTGTCCGTCTACGTCAATCGCATATGGAATCCAGATATCATCACCCAGGATCATGCGCCCGACCTTTTCAGAAACAGTCGTTTTACCGTTGCCCGGCGGGCCAAAGAGGAAGATCGAGCGGCCAGAATTGACCGCCGGGCCAATCTTATCGAGCATGGAGTCCTCGATAATGAGATTGGTCATCACTTTACGCAGGTCTTCCTGATGCACGATCAGTTTTTTACGATTCTGCTCGTGAGTGGATTCAATATAAAACCGCAGCGGGACAGGGGCCGGCCCGGCATATTGCGAACGTTCCAGCGCCTCGCGAGCTTTATCCGAACCGCGGTCTACCACCAGATATTTATAAGCGGCCTCACCGAAGCCATCCTGACCACGTACTTCGACAAACTTTTCGCGCTTCAGAAATTCCATCACCGGGTCGAGTACACCCGTAAAAGGCAGCCTCACGACTTCGGCAATCCTCTGTCCGGTCATCACTCCGCCGAAGTACAGTACCTTAAGCACCAGGTCAGCAATACTCAGCATATTCAGACCTGTATCTGCGATGGAGGTAATCGGCGGAGGTGACCACGAAAGCAGCGGAATATCAGGCGGGCGCTGTCCACTCAGGCTCTTGATTTGCGGCTGGCGTTGAGCGTTTTGTGCAGGACGATCTGACATAGACCATATCCTTTGAACTTAAGCATCGAATGGATTGGCAGATTATTGAACATCATAACATGTTCAGGGTGCCATTGGGTTAAGATTGGGGCAGCATTTACACAATAAAGCTGTAATGTTAAGTAACTCTAACCGGGGTAAGAATTACTTTACCCTATTGTACTGACGCAATAATGCTGTGTACAATACACTCCCAAGGGGTATGATTCATTATACAGTAGACTGGCAAAACGACACAAGCCATACCATCTTCCTGTTTTACCCTTGAGCCACTTCAGGCTTTCAGGTAGAGTAAAATAGAGGTTCCGACTATGGATTTGGTATTTTTCGCACTGCCTGCTAAATAGGTTCACTATCATGATTGACCGCATACAATGGATGGGGCACGGTAGTTTTCTTATTCAAGGCCCTCCCCTGATCTACATCAACCCCTGGCGTGTTGCCCGCAGCACCTTCCACGCCGATGTCATCCTCATCAGTCACGATCATTATGACCACTGCTCACAAGCCGACATCAGCAAGCTGCGCGGGCCGGATACCATCGTGATCAGCAACGCCAAAACCGCTGAGGAGATCGAAGACTGTCATGTGCTGCGCCCCTGGCAAAGCCTGACGATTGACCGCGCCTGCATCAAGGCCGTACCCGCCTACTCCCCGGACGACTGGCGGCATCCGCTGTCTGACGGCGGCCTGGGCTTCATCATCTCCATCAATTACTACGACATCTATTATGCCGGGGATACTCAGATCACCCCCGAAATAGTGGCCATCAGGCCAGAC
>JBGSXK010000491.1:0-3128 GCA_041751455.1 Anaerolineae bacterium | reverse complement strand
TCATCCTGATGTGCCCCATGACACCTATGATCTGGCCGAGGAGCTGTTCCTGGAATTGGAAACTCGTCTCTCCTCCCGCGTGGTGGAAGATGCTAAAGCCTTTCGCCTGGGCAAATCCATCAACACGGTTGCCATATACATCGACGAGCAGGTTTAGAAATTGTAATTCTCACGTCGGAATACAGCTTGAATCGCTGTATACTGATTAATGCCTGTAGGATCGATTTTGTCAGTTATTTGTAACGCGGAAGAAGAAAATTACCCGTAGAGGTTATGATATAACACAAAAAGTTTAAAACCTTTCTCACTATGAACGATGAAATACACACTGCCAGGTCCTAGAAAACTATAACAGGGGAACAAATTTATGGCCTCGATCAGCCCATCCAAAAGTCGTCTTCCCTTCTTCAATACTCAGTTTATTCAAAAGCTGCCCAATCTGTTTTTCTTCCGGCGGCATCCTTTTAAAGACGTGCCCAAGCAGTGGGTGCGCCCGGCCAGCGATGAAACCTATAACAAGCTGCTGGAATTTGAGGGGTTTGTCACCCTGGAACACTGGAAAGAGGATAATCTGAGTGACTATCCGCTCATCGTTCGTGATCTTAACGAGGTGGATGAGCACCTGCTGCCCACATTCTGGGATTTTAACCAGAAGGCCAAACACTTCCAGAATAATTTCTACTTCTATCAGTGGGTGTTCATCATTGGCGCGTTCCTGACTACTGTCGCAGCAGTGATAACCGCCTATTTTCAGGCTGGCCCTGTAATCCCTGACCTTTATGTCCCTGTGGCAGTTTATGAGCAGGTGATAGGTACTGTCCCCCAGCAAACGACCAGCGAAGACCCGACCAGCCCGCCCGCCACCTCCTCTGGAGATGAGTTGATTCGCGTTAATCTGGATCAGCTCACGCCGCTTCAGCGCGAGCAGATCATCGCGTTGGCGAACATCGAGCAGGAAACATTTAACCTGGGGCGCTCTATCGGCAGTGTGATGGGGTGGGTAACGCTGGTCATCAGCCTGCTGACTACTTATTCCGCCACCATGACAAATTATGGTGAACCCCGTAAGAAATGGAACAATTATCGCCGCCTCACCGAAGAACTGCGCATGACCTACTACAAATACCTGTCCCACCTGGAGCCGTTTGATAAAGATGATCGCCTGGATGTGCTGCGCCGCCGGGTGCTGGAAATCCGTAGAAAGGAACAGGATAACAATGGCTGAGCAAACACAGGACGTGCCCAACCTGGAAGTGCTGGCAGAGCAGATGGAGACACTGGCACCGGCAAAACCACCTCAGCGCGCCAATCTCGACGCGCGTACCGCCGAAGTCCTCACCCGCATCTATCTGAACAAACGCCTGGGCTACCAGATGGGCTGGTATCAGGCACGCATGACGGAAAATGATTATAACGACGGCACGATGTTCAAGACCGCGGCCTGGGTGATGGCGGTTTCATCGGTGCTGGCGATGGGCGGTGCGATTTCTGATTATCCGCTGCTGCCGCTGCTGACAGCGCTGCTGCCCCCCGTGGCCGCGCTGCTCGCTTCATTCCGCTCACTTTACCAGTGGGATAAGCAGAACTCGGTCTATCATGATACGGTGCTTGGGCTGGAAGAGGCTATGCTCGAACTGCCTGACATGGACGACCTGGATCCTAACACTGCTTTTACCAAGTATCCACAGTTGGTGCGCATGGCAGAATCCGCCTTTGAGAAAGAGGCGCAGCAGTGGGGGCAGATCGCCGCAGGCCAGGAAGAAGGCGGCAAGGGCGCGAATATCGACGCGGTGGAGCGCTTCGCCAACGAATTTGGCCTGTCCATCCTGGATGATGAGGGCCGGATCGACGAGGAAAAGCTGGGCAAGATGCGCAAAATCCTGCAAGCCTCCGACACTTATACACGTCCTGGGCTGGCTGCTCGCCCGGCAGGCCAGCTTCCTGCCGGGAACGAAACAACCTACAGCGCTAATGGGGATGCTGTGTACGCCGACCCGGAGATCGTCGAAGACACCGGCGACGATCTGGGCTGATAAATCTGGTTCGCCGGGATCTACTGTGCAGAGATGTGCAGCGTATAGGGCATGGGCACGGTGGTGACAGGCGCGAAGGGTGACAGCGCCAGCACCACCTGCTCGTCTCCTGCTTCCAGCGGCAGGCTCAGCATGGTGTCCGCTGAGGCTAACCAGCGCGTAATGGTCACCTCATCCCCGCGCTGCTGCATCGCCTGCACCCATACCTGCTGCGGTAGTATATTATCCGTGTGCAGCCATCCATCCGCCAGCCAGCCACCGCCGTCCGCCTCAAAGTCACTGAAGTAATTGATTTCCGGGATGTAGAGGTCGTCTATCAGCATACCTGGCTGGTTGACTGCCTCGTCGGTAATCATCTCGAAGCGCAGCAGAATTTCCTGCCCGGCATAATCATCCAGCGAAATGATCTCTTCCAGCCAACCCCCGCTTTCCCCCGTATAGCCCGGCCCATAAGCATTACCGTGCGGGTTCTCGGTGGTGGTATGCGGTGTGGCGAGCGGTGTCCAGGTTGTGCCATTATCCGTGCTGACCATCACATATCCATAATCCCACAGATGTTCCAGGTGATACCACAGGCGATAGTGCAGGCTGGCGCTGCCCACATCACGCAGGTCAAATGCACGGGTCAGGGTGGTATCGCTCTCATCGTGACGGTGGCTGTACCACATCCACTGGCCGCTGTAAGCATCAGTCGGCACCAGTCGCACGGTATCCGGCATTTCCAGCGAGAGATGAAGCGTTTGTGTAGTGCCCAGGTTGGTCAACACCAGATAATCGGTGGAGTACTGGTTGGCCTCGTCTGCACGCAGGTGTGGATATTCTGTGATGACCCCCTCCGGTGCGGCGCTTCTCAGGCCCGGCAGCATCTGATAACCATAGCGACCATCTTCCATCGCCGGGTAATGCAGATAGTTCGCCAGCGCCCAATCTGCAAAAAGCATAGTCACATCTGGCTCATCCAGCGCGGCCAGCACCCGGTTAAACCCCGCCAGCCCATCGGCCTCCTCGGCACTCAGGGCGCGCAGACCATCTTCGCCATAGCGCTCATAAAAATAGGTGATGAACAGCATCGCCGCGCCATAATGTGGCAGGCGT
>JBGSXK010000490.1:0-1621 GCA_041751455.1 Anaerolineae bacterium | reverse complement strand
CAGACCGTCTGCTGGGGCGGGTAAACGCCAGCATCGGCTTTCTCGCCCAGGGGATCGCGCCAGTGGGGGCGCTGGTGGGCGGCGCGCTGGCAACCACGCTGGACGCGCGCGCGACGCTGTTCATCGCCTTTGCAGGGCTTTTCGTTGGGGCGCTGTGGGTGGTGTTGTCCCCGGTGCGGGAGTTACGGGAGTTAGAGGTACTGTCCCAGGTTTCAGTCTAGAGCGCGTGGTATTTATCCGACGAGGTCTTTAAAAGCCTCGTCGGGTAATCCTGCCAGACGGAGCGTTATAACACATGAGGTTAATCTCAATCTATTCTCAATGTAAACCGAATCACAACCTGTTTACAATAGAAATTATACCCCATACCTTATGGCTGCCCACCAGGAACCACAGGTCCATGTCCTGCAAATCTCACAAATCACACGAAGTCGAACTCGCTCTTGAGCGTGAGCGTATTACCCTGTTACAGCGTTTCATGGGGGATGTCTCTCATGATCTCAAAACCCCGTTGACCGCCATCAGGTTAAGCGTTCACCTGCTGCGCCGTGCCCAGACTGAGGCAGACCGGGAGCGCCATATGCAGACCATTGAGCAGCAGTCCAGCCGCCTGGGGCACTTAATGGATGTCCTGTTCCAGATGTCCCGGCTGGATAAATCCGCCACCAATGAATTCACCTTCGGTCTCATTGACATTAATCTGCTGCTGGCGCAGGTGCTGGCCGCGCACATGCCGTTCATCGAACACAAAGGCCACACTGTTCGCCTGCTGCCCGGCAACCTCGTCACTATTCATGGCGACACGAACCAGTTAGACCGCACATTTTCCAACCTGCTCATGAATGCGATACACTACACGCCGGAAAACGGCATCATCACCTGGCGGACGTTCATGCGCGACCAGCAGCTTTATGTGGAGCTTGAAGACAACGGCATTGGTATTGATCCAGCCGACCAGCCGCATATCTTCGAGCGCTTCTACCGGGGCGACAAAGCACGCAGCACAGAGACAGGTGGCGTAGGACTGGGGCTGACAATTGCGGAAAAGATCGTCCAGGCACACGGCGGCAGCATCGACTTCACCAGCCAACCAGGGGCCGGCAGCGTGTTCCGGGTGTCGTTTCCCGCTGCCTTGAACCAGCCACACGTGGAGGAAAACTGATGAATATAGATTATAAAGCGCGGCAGGCGCGCCTGCGCGAGATCACCGGCGCGGAGGCTGTCGCCATCGTGCCGGGCGCGAATATGGTCTACTTTACCGGGCTGCATTTTCATCTGTCGGAACGCCCGATTATCGCGCTCTTTACACCAGAGGGTGAACTGTCGCTGATTATCCCTGAACTGGAAGTGCCCAAGCTGCATGAACGGCCAGACCTGGAGGCGCGTGCCTTCACCTGGAGCGATAAAGAGGGCTTCCAGGGCGCTTTTGAGGCAGCAGTACGGGAGTTAGGGTTGCAGGGGGGCACACTGGGGGTGGATGGCATGACCATGCGCGTCAGCGAGTGGCTGGTGTTCCAGTCGATCGATGCCAGCCTGAGAGTGCAGCCTGTTGAGCGCGAACTGGTGCAGATTCGCGCGCGCAAAATGCCTGACGAGGTGGAACTGATGCGGCAGGCCGTGC
>JBGSXK010000489.1:0-3891 GCA_041751455.1 Anaerolineae bacterium | reverse complement strand
TACTGATGATACTGTTCTGCCAGCCGAGGTAAAGGTGACACTGTATCGTATTGCCCAGGAAGCCTTTAATAATATTGTCAAACATTCCAAAGCAACACGGGTTGAGGTGAGGCTCTTCTGGCGCGCGGGCAAAATCAACCTCACGATTATTGATGATGGCGTGGGTTTTAACCCTTCTCAATCTCATGTTGGGATGGGTATGAGCAGCATGCGCGAACGTGCTGAGAGTATTGGCAGCAAACTGAAAATCATCAGTAAGCCTGACAGGGGAACAAAAATTTTGGTGAACTGGATGCCCCAGGCTGCTGAACAGGTGGCGAGGACTGGCTCCAACCCGTGAGAGTCATCATCCAACTTATCAGACTGACCAGAAAGGTCTGGTGTATACGAGAATGTAGTTGCTGCCATTTGCAGTCGGCATGACTTTTACTTTGTTTTGTAGGGGCGCTGCCACTTTGTACACTCCTGCTGAGTAACCTCTCTTCTCCATTATTTACGCCTCCACTCTGTAAGTATTTGCCTTCGTTTCAACCCTATGTCCCTGCTTAACCCACCCACCTCACCCATACTCAATCTTACTAATCCATTTATGATGGTAATTGATTAAGGCATTTATGCGATTCCTTACCCAATTACGCAACCTTCTATTCTTTAAGCCTGGAAAGGTTCACAATGGAAAGCCGCATCAAAATCTTAGGGCATCCTGTTCATCCTATGTTGATTGTCTTTCCTCTGGGGCTTTTTGCCACTGCCGTGATTTTCGACATTATCTATCTGGTTTCCGGGGAAGGTAACTGGACATTGGTTGCCTTTTATATGATCGGTGCCGGAGTTGTAGGGGCGCTGCTGGCGGCTGTCACCGGTATTCTGGAATGGCGGCATATCCCCAAAAGCCGTGCCAGACGACTGGGCTTATGGCACGGTTTACTGAACGGGGCGGTTGTGACGTTATTTGCAATAAGTTGGGTCATCCGTTCTGATGCACCGGCTGCACCGGACACCCTTGCGCTGCTTCTTTCTTTTGCTGGGGCAGTGGTCAGCTTAATTGCGGCCTGGCTGGGTGGGGAGCTGGTTTATCGACTGCGTGTGGGTGTAGATGACGAAGCCAACCTTGACGCTTCACCTTCCATTTAAGAACCCTGAAGGCGTATCTGGTGTGTATCTTTGGAATAATAATGATGTGATCTGAGCATGGAAAGGAAAAGAGATGCCACGTCCTTTAAATGAACAGGTGATTGTGATTACGGGCGCTTCCTCAGGGATCGGACGTGAAACTGCCTTACAGTTTGGGCGTAAAGGCAGTGTGGTGATTCTGGCGGCGCGAAATGTGACAGGTTTGGAGGCGGTGGCTGGGGAAATTCAAAAAGAGGGTGGTACAGCCTATATCGTGCCCACAGATGTCTCCTCATGGGAACAGGTTGAGCAGCTTGCCCAACAGGCGGTGACTTACGGTGAGTACATTGATACCTGGGTCAACTGTGCGGCAGTGGCCCTGTATGGAAAAGTCCCCGCCCTGGAGATTGACGAGATTGATCAGGTCGTCAGAGTCAATTTACTGGGGACCATTTATGGCGCTAAAGCAGCACTCGGTGTGATGAAGCGCCAGGGGTATGGTACCATCATTAATGTAGGGTCCACGTTGTCACATCGATCTGTCCCTCTGCAATCCATTTATTGTGCTTCCAAGCATGGGGTTAAGGGTTTTACGGACTCGCTTCGACTGGAGCTTAAGCACGAAAAAGATGACATTAACGTCGTGCTTATCCTGCCAGCCTCCATTAACACGCCTTTTTTCGATCATGCACGCTCGAAAATGGATGTTAAACCTATGCCTATCCCACCTGTCTATCCGCCGTCTGTGGTCTCGGATACGATTGTCCATGCCGCCTATCATCCCCATCGAGACCTTTATGCGGGCGGCGCCAGCAGGATATTCAGCCTTATGGAACGCATCAGCCCGGCCCTGGCAGACCAATTAATGCTCGTTGGTGGGTGGGCAATCAAATTCCAAAGAACCGACCACCCGAATGACGGACGGGATAATCTGTTTGCGCCTATGGAGGAGTACGGGCGGGTAGAGGGTGAGTTCGGTCATATTACCAAGCCCAGCCTTTACACCCGTTACCTCGGTTTGATGCCGACATGGCAGCGATTGCTTGTGCCTTTTATGCTGCTGGGGGCATGGCGATTACTCAGGCAGCGCTGATTTTACTGTGGTGGAAGATTTAAAGCTGACTCAAGGAGAAGTAAAATGGTTGATGTTCTATCAGTACCAGATCGAAATAGTTCCCATGAAGACAAGGATGATCTATATGATGCACCTTCATCTCAGCCAGAAGTTTTACATGAGGGTGAAATTCAGCCAGATGAACCTCCCAGCCAGGCGGAAGGGGATCGGGATACGATTGAGGAAGATTTAAGAGAAAAAGGACTTGAGGGCGATGGCTCCGATCAAGGGTAAGAAAATTAACCCGTTGAAAGGCGCTCTGGCCGGGTTTGCGGCAACCATACCTATGTCAGTAGCCATGGGCCTGATGTATCGCCAACTCCCCTTGCAGGAACGTTACCCTCTGCCGCCTCATCAGATTACGGCTCAGATCATTGATGAGAATGATAGCCCTGAACATCAAATGATGACGTTCATAGGGCATTTTTCTTACGGTGCGGGGGCAGGTGCTGTTTATACGCTTGCGTTTAGCTGGATTCCCTTGCCAACTATTGTAAAAGGTATCATGTTTGGTTTTGCAGTCTGGTACATCAGCTATCTGGGATGGCTGCCAGCACTCCGAATCTTACCTCCGGCAACTCAACATCCCCCTCGTCGTAATTTCCTTATGATTGCTGCACATTTTATCTGGGGTAGTACAATGGCTCTTATCGCCGAAACCCATTCCAGATAAAGAGGGATGAGGTCTTAAATTCTTAAATTAACTTATGCGCTGTAGCAATAAGATACTGGCTTTTATTCAGTTAGGACGCTTGCATTTTCTAATTGGCGGGATTGTATTACATTTTCTTGGCGTGGTGATCGCCCTTTATACAGGCGCTTCGCTTGATGTGCCATCGGTTTTATGGGGACAAATCGCTTTTACCACAACCCAGCTCATGACGCATTATGCCAACGATTATTTTGATCTGAATGCAGATCGCAAAAATCTCACTCCCACGCGTTGGTCTGGTGGAAGTCGTGTGCTGGTAGAAGGCAAACTGCCTGAACAGGCAGCGTTGTTGAGTGCACTGATTCTGGGCGGAATTGCCTTTACAGCCGCTGTGATTTTAAGTCTTTTTATCCGGGCTGGCATAATGACATTTGTTTTGCTGTTGCTCGCGCAGGGACTGGCATGGTTTTACAGTGCACCGCCTGTCCGTTTACATTCACGGGGGCTGGGCGAAGTCACAACCGTGATTGTAGTGACCTTCCTTACCCCTCTGCTGGGCTATTATCTCCAGGCAGGCACAGTAACCTGGTTACCTGTGCTGGCGGTCGTCCCACTATGCTGCTTTCAGTTCGCGATGCTTTTGTCTATTGAATTTCCTGACGCTGAAGGGGATCGCCAGGCAAACAAAAATACATTGGTAGTGCGGCTTGGGGCCAAGAGAGCTGCCCATCATTATATTATCCTCATCCTGCTGGCTTATATTGCCTTACCGCTGCTGGTGTATATGGGCTTACCTGTGCTGGCAGCAGCATCCACTGGGTTTTTGTTTCCACTGGCTGGCTGGCAAGTCTGGCGCGTTTGGCGTGGGGACTGGAAAAATCCCGTAGAGTGGAACACTCTGGCATTTTATACCATTGTGCTTCTTATGGGTTCTGCACTCGCAGAGCTGATGGCATTTATACTTTTGCTTGGTTTATAGTCGAACTTAATCCACGAGCCATCACTTGCTCAA
>JBGSXK010000488.1:0-5690 GCA_041751455.1 Anaerolineae bacterium | reverse complement strand
TGTCGCGCGCGGTGAATTCTGGATGCTGGCGCAGAGCGCTGGTTAAATCCGGCTCCTGATTCAGCAGCGCGTGGGCGCGTTTCACCATCCAGGGGCCAGCGGCGACTGTCTCAACACAGCCGTAACGTCCGCAGTAACAATGTGCGCCGCCGTCGGGTATGGCGTTCATGTGGCCGATTTCGCCTGCGATGCCTGTGCTGCCTTCCCATAGGTGGCCACCAAGGATCACACCGCCGCCCACACCTGTACTGACTGTGAGAAACAGCATGGAGTGCGAACCCTGCCCTGCGCCGTACCTGAACTCGCCCAGAGCAACCGCATTAGCATCGTTGGCAACAAAGATTGGCAGGCTGCCGAAATGGGCTTGCAGTCGTTCATGGATGGGAAAATGATCCCAACCCGGTATGTGCAGAGATTTGATAATCTGGTTATGGGCGGCGTAACCGCCGAAACAAATCCCGATCTGGCTGATCCGGTTAATCTCGCCGAGATTACTGGCCAGGGCGATCATGTCGGCAACGGCACCTTCGGCGGCGGCCTCGGCACGGGTGGCGCAAAAAGCGGCATCCACCAGCCGCATTTCCTGGAGATCAACTACTCCGGCGGCCAGCTTCGTGCCGCCAAAATCCAAGCCTAAAGCGAAACGATTGCTCATATTGTGCTCACCAGTGCAGGGTTAAAATTTATTCATCATTTAAGGCGCTGCTATAGTACCCTGAAAATCTGTTACATGGAGTCCATTGGAGGAGGTTAAAGCCTCATCAGGATTGGATAAAGTATCGATTATACAATATTATTGCCGAGTCAGAACTTACGGTGTGGCGGATTTACGTCTGCCTTGTTTACAAACAGGACTGCATTTATGAATCATGAAAATTCGATTGTTACAGCACTGCGTGAAGGCCAGGCAGTGCGTGAGCGTACCCTGGCCACGCTGGTGCCGCTGATTGCACAAAGCGCGGAGGCATTGGTCATGGCACTGCGCAGCGGGCGTAAGGTGATGGTGTTTGGTAATGGGGGCAGCGCAGCGGAAGCGCAGCATTTTTCGGGTGAACTGGTGGGGCGTTACCGGGCAGAACGCGCGGCACTGCCGGCACTGGCGCTGACGACAGACAGCAGTGTGCTGACATGTGTGGGTAATGATTATCGTTATGAAGACGTGTTTGCGCGGCAGCTTGCGGGGCTGGCACAGGAAGGGGATGTTGCTGTCGGCCTGACGACCAGCGGGCGTTCGGCTAATGTACTGCGTGGTTTAGAGGTCGCCCAGGCGCAGGGCGCGCTTACCATCGCGCTAACAGGACAGGCGGGCTTGCAGGAGATGAACGCGGATTATGTGCTGGCCGTGCCTGCGGAGAGTACAGCGCGGGTGCAGGAAGAGCATCTCGTTATTATTCACTGCTGGTGTGATGCGATTGATGCGGCTTTTACCCCCTCTGGTGGTGACGTATGATGCCTCTCTCCATGATTTATGATGGCACAGGCCAACCCCCGCCAGAGCGCACTCTACTGCGTGCCGGGCGGCTGACGCTGGTCTATGAAGCCGGGACACTACGCGATATTCGTATGGGTGATCAGGAGATTGTGCGTGGCATTTACGCTGCTGTCCGTGACCACAACTGGAGCACGATCCCGGCGGTGCTGCACGATGTGACGACGGAGGTGGAGGACGATCATTTTCGCATCACCTTTACCAGCGTCCACCAGCAGGGCAGTATCCACTTTACATGGCGTGGGACGATTGAGGGCAGCGCAGACAGCATTGTGAAGTTTGTGTTTGATGGGACGGCACAGAGTGCCTTTAAACGCAACCGAGTCGGTTTCTGTGTGCTGCACCCGATGGAAGTTGCGGGGATTGACTGCCTGATTGAACACCCTGACGGCAGCCGCACATCGGGCGTTTTTCCGCGTTATATCGCCCCGCACCAGCCGTTTTTGAATATCCGTGCCATGACCCATGAAGTGCTGCCGGGGGTGCAGGCAGAGGTGCGCATGGAGGGCGATATATTTGAGACAGAAGACCAGCGCAATTGGATTGATGCGTCTTTCAAGACCTACTGTACGCCCCTGAGCTTGCCGTTTCCGGCAGCCTTGGAGGTTGGGTCACGTATCCAGCAAAGTGTGACACTCAGGCTGTTAGGACAGCCTTCTGTGCCGATTCAGATTTTAACTTCAGAGCCAACAGTGTATACAGACCCCACACTGACTGTCCCACTGCCGCCCATCGGCCTGGGACATGCCAGCCATCACGAACCGCTGACTGCGGATGAACTGGATCGGTTGAGAGGGCTGCATCCGGCACACTTAAGGTTTGACTGGCGCGCACCGTTTGAGGCGACAGCGCTGGCGCAGGCCAGCCAGGAAGCCAGAGCACTGGGCTGTGGGCTGGAGCTGGCGCTGCACCTGAGCGCAGCGGTTGATTCTGATCTGGCGCAGGTGCGCGCAGCAGTAGATAAGGTGAAACCTGAGATCGTGCGCTGGCTGGTGTTTCAGCAGGGTACAACCTCGACCCCGCGTGAAGTGGCCGCGCTGGCACGGGAGGCGCTGAGCGCTTATGCACCACTGGGGGCGGGGACAGATGCGTTCTTCACAGAACTCAACCGTGAGCGGCCCCCGGCTGACCTGCTAGATTGGGTGACTTATTCGATCAACCCCCAGGTACATGCCTTTGATAATGCATCATTGACGGAGACACTGCTGGCACAGGGCGAGACTGTGGCCAGTACGCGCCAGTTCGCGCCGGGCTGCCGGGTGGCTGTGTCACCTGTCACCCTGAAGATGCGCTGGAATCCCAACGCTACCGCTAATGCCCCGGCTATATCACCGGCTGAACTGCCTGCGCAGGTGGATGTACGGCAGCTCTCGCTGTGTGGCGCAGGGTGGACACTGGGCAGTATCAAATCGCTGGCGCTGGCCGGGGCAGACAGTGTGACTTATTATGAAACGACGGGGTGGCTGGGCGTTATGGAGCGGGAGGCCGGATCGCCGCTGCCAGAGCGCTTTGCCTCGGTGCCGGGTGGTGTGTTCCCGCTGTATCATGTGCTGGCCGATATAAACGCTTTCCGGGGTGGGGAGGTAGTGAACTGTCGTGCCACCGCGCCGCTGCGCTGTGATGGCCTGGTGCTGCAAAAAGACGGTCAACTGCGCATCCTGCTGGCGAATTATACAGGTGAAATGATTCAGGTGCGTGTCGAAGCCCCTGCAGGCGTTTATGGTCTGCGGATACTGGATGAAACCAGTGCCGACAGTGCTATTCGTGACCCCCAGGCTTTTAGGGCTGCACCGCCTATCCCCGTCAACACGCACGAAGACACGTTGACTGTCATCCTGCACCCGTATGCGGTAGCTGTGCTGGACAGGCTGTCATGACACATATCATAGCGAAGTATCTGATCGAAACGGCGCACCCCCTGGAACAGGCGGCCAGCGTAATGGCCGGGGAACAATCCGCCGGAACTTTCGTCAAAGTGCCGGGAGAAACTCCTGAACTGAGGGAACGCCACGCGGCACGAGTCGAGCAGATCAAGCCGCTGGAGAGTGTGTCCACTCCGGCGCTGCCGGGTTCAAAGCCGCCAAAAAACACCACGACTCCCCGTTATCAGCGGGCGGAAGTGGTACTGTCATTCCCGTTTGAGAATATCGGTGCCTCAATCACAACGCTGCTGACGACAGTCAGCGGTAACTTGTATGAGCTTGGCGCATTTTCCGGCCTGCGTCTGCTGGACATTGAGGTTCCAGAGCATTTTGCAGAGCGTTATCCTGCGCCGCAGTTCGGTATAGAGGGGACACGGCGGCTGGCAGGGGTCACAGGCCGCCCGCTCATTGGCACGATTATCAAACCGAGTGTGGGCTTCTCGCCTGTGCAAACCGCTGATGTCGTGCGGGTACTTTGCGAGGCAGGCCTCGACTTCATCAAAGATGACGAATTGCAGACCGACTCACCGCATTCGCCGCTGGCAGCACGGGTGGAAGCAGTGATGCAGGTCATTGATGCCCATGCGCAGCGCACAGGCAAAAAGGTAATGTATGCCTTTAATATCACAGGGGACATCGATGATATGCTGCGCGGGCATGATGTGGTGGTGCAGCACGGCGGCAGTTGTGTCATGGTTAATCTGATCGCGGTGGGTCTGGCAGCGGTGGCTCATTTGCGGCGGCACAGTGTACTGCCGATCCATGGGCACCGCGCCGGATGGGGCATGTTCAACCGCCACCCGCTGTTAGGAATGGATTATGTCGCGTTTCAAAAGTTTTTCCGGCTGGCAGGGGTCGATCATCTGCATGTGAATGGTTTGCGTAACAAATTCTGTGAACCGGATGATTCGGTGATTGCCTCGGCGCAGGCCTGCCTGAAACCATTGTTCGATAGTGAGCGGCCTTATACCGTCATGCCTGTCTTTTCATCGGGACAGTGGGCAGGGCAAGCGCCGGATACCTATCAGGCGCTGGGTAGTATTGATCTGATTTATCTGGCAGGCGGCGGTATCATGGCGCACCCTGCCGGAGCGGGAGCGGGGGTGCGCAGTTTGCAACAGGCGTGGGAAGCCGCGCTGGGGGGTGTGCCCCTGGTGGATTATGCCCACGATCATGTTGAACTGCGCCAATCTATCGAGATGTTCGGGGGGTTATGAAGCGTCTTCTGCTGGCTTATTATGGCGATGATTTTACTGGTTCCACCGATGCGATGGACGCGCTGACGCGGGGTGGTGTGCCGACGGTGCTTTTTTTGCAACCACCCACTGCGGAATTTCTGGCCGCACGTTTCCCTGATGTGCGCGCGATAGGGCTGGCGGGGATCAGCCGGACGCTGTCACCTGAGCAGATGGACGCGGAACTGCCGCCTCAGTTTACAGCATTGAAGGCGTTGGATGCGGCAGTCTACCATTACAAAGTGTGTTCTACGTTTGATTCTTCGCCCTCAGTGGGCAGTATCGGGCGGGCGGCAGAGCTGGGCGCGCAGGTATTCAGGCCGGTTGTCATACCGCTGGTAGTGGGGGCGCCTGTGCTCAAGCGTTATGTGCTGTTCGGCAATCTCTTTGCCCGTGTGGGTGAGGAGACTTACCGCCTTGACCGTCATCCCACGATGAGCAAGCACCCCATTACCCCTATGACCGAAAGTGATCTGCGCCGGCATCTGGCGCAGCAGACCACCCGGCGCATGGCGCTGCTGGATGTGCTGACTCTGGATGCCGGGTCCGCGGCGGTGGATGCGCGCTGGGCGAGCCTGCTGGATGAGGGAGCGGATATTGTCTTGTTTGATACCCTGCACGAAGGGCATATGGCCGAGGTTGGGCGGGTTTTGTGGAAGCTGGGGCAGGATGGCCGCTCATTTGCCGTTGGTTCGTCCGGTGTAGAGGCTGCGCTGGTCGCCCACTGGCATCGGGCAGGTGTAATTCAGCCGCCTGAACCACTGCCTGCACCGGGCGCAGTGACACAGTTGATCGTCATGAGTGGTAGTGCTTCACCGGTCACTGCCGCACAAATTGATTGGGCGCTGTCCCATGGATTTGCGGGTTTACGGCTCAACCCTGAAGCGCTTATGGATTCTGTACGACAGGACATCACACGGGCTGAAGTGGTCGAGCAGGCCCTGGCACTATTGGCTTCGGGGCAAAGCCTGTTGATCTACAGCGCGCATGGACCAGATGACCCTGCTATTCCGGCAACACGTGCTTATCTGACACGGCGGGGCC
>JBGSXK010000487.1:0-1729 GCA_041751455.1 Anaerolineae bacterium | reverse complement strand
GATCAAGGCACTCACCAAAGTCTATGAAGAAGGTGGGCGCAGGCGTGCGGTGCTGGATGCAGTTGATCTGGAAATCCAATCGGGCGAGTTTTTCGTAATATTAGGTAAAAGTGGCAGTGGTAAGAGTACGCTGCTTAATCTCATCAGTGGCATAGACAAACCAGACCAGGGCCGCATTTATATTCATAACACCGAAATCACCGCCCTGGATGAGCGCCGACAAACCCTCTTCCGGCGTGATTCTATCGGCATTGTTTTTCAGTTTTTTAACCTCATTCCTACGCTGACCGTGCTGGAAAACATTACGCTTCCGGCTGAGCTGCGCGGTGTAAGCCGAGCCGAAACCGAACAACATGGACGAGCGTTGCTGGAGCGTGTGGGACTCGTAGGGCGTGAGGATGCGTTTCCTGATAAATTAAGTGGTGGCGAGCAGCAGCGCGTCGCTATCGCACGGGCACTGGCCCAGGAACCGGCACTGGTGCTGGCCGATGAGCCGACCGGCAACCTTGATGAAGACACGGGGCAGAGGGTGCTGCGACTGCTGCTGGAACTCACCCGTGATGTGGGTAAAACGCTGGTGATGGCGACCCACAACCCGGAGATCGTGCCGCTGGCAGACCGGGTCTGTCGTATCCATGAAGGGCAGCTTGTGATTACCCGCCAGCAGCCGCAGAAGCAAATATTAATGGGTGAAAGATAGTTTAGTTTGTTGCGAGGTACTACACTGTAGTATGATTAGTAAGCGAGGGGTTCAACTCCCGTAAGATCTTAAGCGGGAGATAAGCCATAAGCATTTGAAAGGTTAATCCTGATGTCCGACCCTGATCCTGCCGCCATCAAACAGTTCCTTTCTGAACTGCGCGACTATAACAAGGAAAAACGTCGCACTGCGGTAATGAAGCTGGGCATGGTGGGGGGCGATGAAGCCGTCCGCGCACTCATCATGGCTGTTAAAAATAACAACGAAGATCTGATTGTTCGGGGTCGTGCTGCCCTGATGCTGGGCAAGTTGGGTGATGCGCGTGCAGTAGAGCCGCTCATTCAGGCACTGGCTGCCCCTGGACACCAGACTCCGTTATATGCGGCGCAAGCCCTGGGTAAACTGGGTGATGTTCGCGCGATCCAACCCCTGCTTAATATCGTGGCTTCGGGCAACGATAAAGTGCGGGAAGCTGCGCAGGAATCGCTCAAGCGCCTGGGATATGATCATGCGCCTCAGGTGGAAGTCCTGCTCGAAGTCGAGCCTGACCTCTAAGCAGCGGGTTCTGCCGCTGGCCCCAGCGCAGGGGTGCGCAGTACCGCACCCCTGGACAGAAGTATCTCCTCACCCTGTTACACAACCATAATGTATTCACGCTGATTGAATTCGTGTATAGCGATTAACCGGCATAAGCGGGCAGTGTCCTGCATATATCCCCAATGACGGTCACATATTCCTCCTGAGCGGTTTGCAGACGATAGGTGAAATGCTGCGAATCCAGCAGCCAGCGTTCAAACTCCAGCAGGTTCTCCGTGGTGATTTCCAGCGTTTCCTGCCCATCTGATGCCGCAATAACCAGGGTGCGCAGGTTGGAGTGTGGCGCTTCCGTGCGCCAGTAGGCGGCTTTGGTGAGGTCGGGCGAGAGGGTAAACGAGAAGTAAAAGGCCGGATGCGTGCCCACCAGCCGCGTACTCATGTCGCTGATGCTGATTTCCCATAACTCGACCATGCCATCGTGCTGGGCTGTGA
>JBGSXK010000486.1:0-5054 GCA_041751455.1 Anaerolineae bacterium | reverse complement strand
CGCACTGGTTACAACGAAATTCATAACTAGGCATAGTTTTTCCATGTTGTTAGTGATTAGCGGTTAGCTACAGAATAATAAATCAACATTAGTTTTCTGCAAGAACGCCTTAGTGCAGAGAAATTGAGTATCTGATGAGATACACCCCTTATTTTAACAACATCACACACGAATTTGCGTACTCTATTTTAAGCTGTAACCTGATCTCTGACCGCAAACTGCCAATGACTGAAAGCTGAATTATGTTCAATCCACCACCCGACCCGGATAACAAAGCTCTGGAAGAAGCCCCACAGCGCAAACGTCACCCGCTTGAAGAAAGACCGCAGCCACCTTCCGTGCCGCCAGAGCCGGGCCAGGAGCCACCGCGCCGCCAGGGAATGCTGCGGATGCCAATTGTGCAGCCCACAGTCACTTTTGTGCTGCTGGCCGTCAACCTGCTCATTTTCCTGCTTGGCTTCGTCATGCCAGAAATCGGACAAATGCTCTTTGCCCGTGGGGCCAGCCGCGCATTTGAGGTATTGGTAGAGGGAGAATATTACCGCCTGTTTACAGCGATGTTCCTGCACGCCGGGCTGGCGCATATCTTCTTTAACATGTACGCGCTCTATATCCTGGGCAGCTCACTGGAGCCGGTGTTCGGGCATGTGCGCTTTGGGATTATCTATCTGTTTGGTGGACTGGCCGGTTCAGTTCTGAGTGTAGTTATGGGACTGCCAGACCTAATGGGCGCGGCCTCGGTGGGTGCGTCGGGTGCGGTATTTGCCATCTTCGGCGCGCAGATGATCTATCTCTACCGCCATCGGGAGATCATGGGTGAACGCGGGCGGGCACAGTTCCGCAACCTGCTCTTTTTATTGGCGCTCAATTTTTTTATTGGTATCGCCAGCGGCGCAGAGGGCGCGCGAGTACGCATTGATAACTGGGCGCACCTGGGTGGTCTGGCAGGCGGACTGCTGCTCACGTGGGTGGTGGGGCCATATTATCATGTGACCCAGGACCCACAGCAGCCGGAGCGTTTCTTCGCCGACGACCTCAACCCGGTAGAGCGTAAATACTGGTTTGTCTCAGTGTTTCTCATCGGTCTGGTGGCTGTGCTGGCTATCGCCAGTTTTATCGCCCGTTAGCGTTTGGCGCGTCTGACGCAGTTCATAGCGCAGGATCGCCACCTGCTGCGCGATTTCTTTGTTCTCCTGCGTCAGCCGGGTGATGACCATTGAGAAATGCAGCAGGATCACCAGCACGAACATCATTGCTACCACGAACAACGCGCTGGGTGGGTAGAAGATGCCGATAGCGTTTGCCAGCACATCCAGCAGCGGGCGGGACAGGCTAAGCACCAGCAGTACCAGCGCCGTGGCCAGCCACAGCAGTGAATACTCCTCACGCAGCCTGCGCCGCCGCACCATCTCCAGCACGAACAGCAGCGCCGCCGCCGAGCCAATTAGCCCCACGATCATGGTACGATCTATCATCTGTAATCTCCAGCACGCAAACCCATAACCCCAACAATTCAGGCCATTCTTTCTGTCAATTATACGGTATTGTGCCGGGAAATCTGCGCGAAAAACAGGGACACGTCAGCCACGTGCCCCTGCAAAACTATGGATGTGAGTGCAGAATTACGCTCCCGGCAGAAAGTTGTCGATTTCCTCCGCCTGCACGATAAGCCTCTGGGTATACTGGCGTGTCACCTGATCCCATTGGGTGCAGGTGATAAGCGTCAGGTGCTTGCCCGCGCCCGCCGAGGGCAGCGTGTGGGCGATGTCTTCCGGCGCGGCGATCTGCACCGCGCGCACGACATAACGATATTCCACTCCCTCGCCATAAGCGATAATCAGATCGCCCGGCTGCATCTTATCCAGGTATCGGAAGGGGCCATAACCCTGCTGGTGTGTGACATGCCCGGCCAGTACCGCGTTACCTGTCATGCCGACATACGCTGTACCTTCCAGGTGGGCAATTTCATCGGTGAAGATCGAGACATCCCAGGTTTTATTCGTGATCGGCGCTTCGGTCAGCCCGGTGTCGATTCCCAATACCGGGATCACGATTCGCGTGGCGGGAATTTCCGGCTGGATGAACTGCGCGTTCCACTGTGCCAGCGTGACAGGTTCGATAACAGGTAGCCCAGTGGGCATGATGCCTGGCTGAACGGGGACGTGCGAAGGCACAATTTCCTGTATCACAAGCGCCTGGGCAGACGGCAGCGCTGTCACCTGGGCAACGATCTGCGGTGCGGCAGGCATCGTCTGCGCTGCGCCGGTCAACAGCCACAACCCGCCGAATGCGATCATCCCGGTGGCAGCAGCCGTGCTGATGACTACGATAACCGCTGTCAGCAGCCGCCAGATCGAAGCCAGCAGCAGGGGCCGGAAGCGCGCCTCGCGCAGCAGCAGAGCCAGGCCGCCCAGACCTACCACAAGCAGCGTAAAGAACACACCAAAGCCGAAGGCCACCACTGCCAGCCCGGTCAGGCTGGTCTGTGGACGTGTGCCTGTCAGCGGTAGCTGCGAGGGATAACTGGCCGGAAGCGCACCGCCTGTACCCATTGACGCGCCACCGAATGCCCCAAAGGCCACTTCCACCGGGGTGGGCGAAGCCAGGGGGTCAGGGCTGGGGGTCGCAGTGGGCGGAGTCGTGCCACCGCCACCCGGTGGCGGGGTGGGCGTGTGCGTGGAAATCACGCTGACCGAAGCCGTATCGGTCTGGTCACTGTCTTCATTGGAGGACATGATGGCAGTATTGCGGATTGTACCCGGTGAGGGAGCGCGGTTGTTGACACGGGTGCGCACGGTCATGGTCGCCACCTGCGCCGGTGTCATCGTGCCGATATCAAACGTCACGGTGTTGGTCGTGTCATCGAAGCTGAATGTGCCGTCGCTGGTCGTCGCGCTGATGAAGGTCAGGTAGACGGGCAGCGGGTCGTTCACTATCACCCCGGTGATATTCGTTGTGGAGTTGTTAGTCACAGTGATGGTAAATGTAACAACCTCGCCCACTGCGGCTTCCCGTACTGAGGCACTCTTGAGGATGACTGGGTCGATCATTACCAGCCCAAAGTCACCGATGGCACAGGTGTTACTGGTCGCGTCGATGGTCAGCGTCAGAGTGGGATCAAGCGGATTGATATAGAAAGGTGTGCCTTCGGGCAGTGAATCCGGATCGATTTCAATACGGTAAGTGCCAGAGGGCAGGCCACCGAGTATATAACTGCCATCGGGCGCGGTGGTCAGCGTGGCAACCAGGTTATTGCCGCTGTCGAAGATCAGCATTCGTACGCCACCGATGCCTGATTCTGCGCCATCCTGGATGCCGTTCTGGTTGGTGTCATTGTAGAGCGTCCCGCCGATGCAGGCCGCCAGAGTCTCGGTCACGTCCATCACACTGTGGGTCAAAGTCGCTTCGGTCTGGCTGGCGGCGGTAATCACGGTCACATCCATGATACCGTCTGTCGTGCCGGGCGGGACAGTAATGGTGTGTTCCAGTGTCAGAGTATCGCCCGGTGCCAGTTCAGGCGTGATGAAGGTCTCGCCGGGTTGCAGCGTTGCCAGCAGATTGCCACCGCTGTCATAAATACGCAGTTCCTGCGGCCAGCCTTCTGTACCAGGTGGGAAGCTGATGAGATAACTGTCACTCTGCTGCCCCGTGTTGGTCAGGATGTGGCTATAGGTCGTGCTTTCACCCGGCTCCAGCAGCGCGTAGTTGTTGGGAATAAGCGTAAAGTCCAGGTTGCTATTGAGCGTGAGTTCGGAATCATCGGACACAGGCGGCAGACCATCACGCGAGGCGGTGGCCTCGTTGCGCACCAGCCCGGTCAGAACCAGTGTCTCACCCGCGAAGGCAATATGGTTGTTTACTACTTCCTCGTCACCCTGTGCGAGATCAAACGCCAGATAAAAGCGGTGGGTGGCCGGGTCTACAGGGGGATTGGGGGCGATGCTCAGCGGCACGACCTGCCCGCTGCCAGGGGTGGCGCTGCTATCGAACACACCGGAGTCTGTCACCAGTGACGATGGGAAACTGATAAGCGCGGGCAGCGAGCCGCTGTCGATCACCAGAAAGAAGCGACGAGTGCTGCCATCATCCGGCAAACCGGGCTGCGCCACAGGCTGCACACGGATGTCGTAACGATATGCGCCCAACACACCGGAGGTCTGTGGGTTGGGCTGGATGGTATCGGCCAGCACATCCACACCAGGATCATATACCCCGTTGCCATTCATGTCGGCATACAGCGCGGATGTAATGCCCATCAGCACATTGCCTGTGTTATCCACATAGAACACGCCGCTAGGATCAAACGAGTCCAGATAGTTGGGGATACCATCGTTATCGCGGTCTCCATCACCCTCTACCCCGTCCGGCGTGCCGTCACCATCAGTGTCCAGCGCATAACTGAAGGCTGGCGCGGCGATCCTGACCTCAAGCAGTGGCTCGGCGGTGATTTCAGGGTCGGTTTGCGGCAGACTATCTGTGTCTTCCACAGTAACCAGCGCCGGATTCTGGAAGCCGCGCTCTCCCAGCGCCAGCACATCAAAGAACTGCGACGGCAGGACGCTTTCATCCAGCTCCACCCAGTAATCCCCCGCTGCGGATACTTCCAGCGTGTACTGTCCGTCCCCATCGGTGAGCGTCTGCACGGCCCTGTTGTCCTGCACCGGGTTAAAAACACCGTCGCCATTATCTTTATAAGCCGTGACAGGGATACCGGGGATGCCTGGTTCATCCGTGCCCTGGCTCAGGCTGCCATCAGCATCATGATAAACAGTACCATTGAGCAGGAAGGTCGTGGTTACGGCCTCCGCCGTTGCTTCTGCGGTGGCTTCTTCTGTCATCTCTGGGGTCACTTCCGTCGTGACTTCCAGCGTTGGCTCCGTAGTGATTTCAACAATAGCTTCTTCAGTCGGTGCCGGGGTGATCTCGATAACGGCTTCTTCAGTGGGTTCTGCCGTGATTTCAACCATCGCCTCAGGAGTGGGAGTCTCCGTCGGAATTTCTGTTGGCGGCGGGGTCTCGGTAGATACAACCTGCTCGGTCACTTCTACGACTTC
>JBGSXK010000485.1:0-7229 GCA_041751455.1 Anaerolineae bacterium | reverse complement strand
AACTGCACATAAGTCGGTTCATTGACTGGAGCTAACATTGACCACCTTAATGTCCCGAATGCCCATATCGGCCAAACGACTGATGAGATCGACCAGTTTATCGGTGTCGAGGTCGCGCAGGTTGGCTTGCAGCGTAATGGTGATGTCACGCCCTTCAGCCTCCAGCAAGCGCTGTGCCTCGTCCCATTCCCCACTCCCATCTTTCAGAATACGAGTCAGGCACTCCATGCCTGCCTCGAAGTCTTCCGTCAGATCACAATAGGCCACATCGCGCAGGTAATAAGGCAAGTCATCAATGCTTTGCACGGAGTCCACCAGCGCGACATACAAGGGCTTGGCCTGCATCAGCAGGTCGTGATATTCCCACATGGCGGAGGGAGAGCGCACCGACGAAGGCGACAGCAAAAACAGACCATGTGAGGAGCTTTTCACCGCCTGCTCCACCTGAATCAACCAGTCAGGTTCCGGCTTAATATCCACATTGTCCAGCCAGCAGCGGATTCCTGCATCCGTTAAATAATCATAAATCCGGCTGGCAACCGCGTTGTCCTGCGTGGCGTGGCTGATAAAGACCTTAACCATGAGCACAGCCCTTTCGCGTTCAGTGTACATCTCGTCTTATGTTAACGCGAATTGGGCCGCACAGCGATAAAGCTGCCTGTCAGACCAGGGCCTCTGCCCTGGATACGGGCAGGCGCAGTCGGAAAAGACTCCCACGCCCTACCTCGCTCTCCACCTCCAACTGGCCATGATGAATCTCGACAATGCGCTTGACAATCGCCAGCCCCAGTCCGGTGCCGCCCTGGTGCCGTCTGCGCGCGGCGGATGCCCGGAAAAAGCGGCTGAAGATTTGCTCCACATCACTTTCCTCAATACCGATCCCGGTATCCTCAACTTCGATCATCACGGCATCCTCCTCAGCCTGCCCACGCACCCTGACCGCACCGCCTTCCGGCGTATAGAGGATGGCATTTTCCACCAGATTGACCAGCATCCGGTCAAGTTCATTGGCATCGCCCATGACCACCGGAAAAACTTCATCCAGGTCAAAAATAAACGTCAGTTGCTTATGCTCCGCCGCCGGGCGCAGCCGTGCCTCCACCCCATAGAGAAGTGCGCGCCAGTCCACAGGTTGTATATCCAGTATGGGGGTGTAGTCCAGGCGTGAGATCGTCAGAATATCCTGGATAAAGTCCTCCAACAACGCCGCCTGAGCACGAATCGTGTGGATTTTTTCGGCACGCTGTGCCGGGTCTTCCAGCCTTTCCAGCAAATACAAACAGGTGTGGATCACGGTAAGGGGCGTTTTCAGATCATGCGAAAGATTGCCCATAAATTCGGTCAGCAGCGCGGCACGTTCCTGGTGCAGCGCCAGTTCCATAGCCTGGGCTTCGGCCTTTTTACGCTCAGTAACATCCTGCGAAACCCCAATCAGACCGGCGACTTCTCCATTCTCGTCATGATAGGGATGGCCCAGCGAAGCCAGCCAGCGCTGCTCCCCGCTCGGCAGATTCACGCGAAAATCCATATCAAAAGCCGTTTTCTCCCGGACACAGTGTGCCAGCAGCGCTTGCATCCGCTCAAAATCCTCCGGCACCACCCGATTCGACAGGGCGGTTATATCCGGAATCCAGGGGCGCTCACCATCCAGCATGTTCAGATCGTACGTCAACTGGCCTGTGTCACGTCGCCATTCCCATACACGCATCCCACCCGCTTTCAACGCCAGCCGCAGCCGCTGCTGATTAATGTGCAGGTCAAGATCGGCCTGGCGCTTGAGGATGAGTGCCCCCAGCATCGAGGCGTAAAGGCTCAGAATTTCAAGCTGTTCGTCGTGCAGCGGCTCCTGCCGAATGAGATTATCTGCCGCCAGCCAGCCAATGGGGTTCGCTGCGTTCCACAGCATCGCCATCACGTTCCAGCCGCGCCCGACCACTTTGTTACCTTCCCACAGATCACAATCCATCCGGCGCGCGATATTCCAGCGACTGCCATAGGACTGCTGGATTAATTCGTGATCCGCTAAGGTAAACGATAAATCAAATTCACTGTGGATGCGCCCCTGGGGATTTACCCCGTAGGTCCCAGAGACCTGATTCGGGTCATCTGAGAGCAGGAACAACCCCAGGCGGTCAAAACCCAGAAGGTCCCGCCCCAGTTCAATCGCACGCCGATAAAAATCTTCCAGCTTATCAATCTGCGCCAGTTCGATATTGATGCTATGCAGTGCTTTTAGCTGTTCCTGGAAGTGGTGCGCGGTAACCTCACTGTGTCGCAGAGTCGTCTCCACATGACGCAGATGGGCCAGTTGCGCTTCCAGTTCATAGTTACGCGCTCGAAGGGCCGAGATTTCGTCTCCCGAATGCCGCCGACGGCGCAAAAACCATTGCTTCAGCGAGAAGATCGGACGGTGCCGTAAATCACCCATCACGGGTATCCCTTATAATATTTGTTACGAAAAGATTCTACACCTGATTTCTCTAACAACCAATTAAGGTAAAGCTCTGATATTGGCGCGCAAGCCTGTCAAAAAGCAAAAACCCCTCAGCCACAAAGTGGAGAGGGGCTTAAGTATTGTGCAATTGGCAGACCTGCTCCGACTTATTCGGTTTGTGCGTCCAGCTCAGCCTGCTGCTCGGCGATGATTTCCTCCGTGCAGACGAGGCCTTCCAGGAAAGCAGCATCAGCCTCAGCCATCTCCTCGGCAGACAATTCGGTAGTAGCTGCCATCGTCACCTCGCCATTCTCAGTGATGATTCCGGCACGTGCCAACAGCTCATCAGAGAGAGTCGCCCCCTGGGCTTCGGCAAAATCCAGGTTGACGGCCAGCAGGTTGGTGGTCTGGCGGCTGTAAGCGGTAGTCGCTGGGTCAAGTTCGCCATTCAGGTAAGCCACAGCCAGCCGTCCCGCGTCACGCCCTTCCTGATGATAATCCAGTCCCTGTGCCACAACTGCGCCGCGCGCAGCACTGGAGGGATCACTGGCGACAATGGGCAGGCCGTTCTCGTTTGCTACCACGATCAGTGCTTCCAGCCCGGCCACAACCGCGCTGTCCGTCGCCACATAGAACACATCCACCCCGCGCGTGACCAGCGCTTCGGCAGCCGTCGCCACTTCGGATGTATTGGTGATGTTCTGAATCTCGACGCCCAGACCAAGTTCTTCGATGAGCGGCACGACGATTTCGGTACTGGCGACAGAATTGGCCTCGGCACTGTTATAGATGTAACCGACGGACTCAGCCTCTGGCGCAACTTCAGTAATGAGCGGAACAGTCTCAGCATAAGGCGCAAGCGCCTGTGAGCCGATCACCCACGCTGGATGAATGCAGGAGGCCTGGCCTACCCCGGCGGCATAGGGGCTGGTCACTACGTTGAAGATGATAAGCGGCTCTTCCATCGCCTGCGTCACGCTGTAGGCAGCCTGTAATGCCGGGGTGCTGGTGGCGATAATCACATCCACACCCTGGTCAATAAAGCTCTCGGCGATCGTCGTCAGTGTGGGGATGTCCCCATCGCCATTGCCAAAAAGAAATATAGCCGTCTCGCCGTCGATATAGCCTGCCTCGTTCAGCACTTCAATCGCCCCATCGCGGCCTGCATCCAGCGCCGGGTGGGTCGTAAACTGCATAAAGCCGATCACGGGCAGGTCTTCGTCCTGCGCCAGCACAGCCCCACTCAGGCTGGCAGCGACAAAGACCACTAGTATCAGTATAAGCCATTTACGCATCATTAGATATACTCCTTAGTAATTTAGAAAGTAATAGATCATCGCCAGATACTGAAAAATCCGGCATCCACACCCTTTATTCAAGCACCGCGCGGTCAGTCAGCACTTCCTCGGTGCGCAGCGCACGGAAACGCCCTACCAGTTCATCCACGGTCAGCCCGGCGCGCTCTGCGCCACTGACCTCGAACAACACACTGCCCCGATTCATCATCACCACCCGGCTGCCCACTGTACACGCCTGATGCATACTGTGCGTAATCATCAACACGGAAAGCTGATGCTCTGTGGCCAACCGCACAGTGAGATCAATGACCTGAGCCGCAGCGTTAGGGTCGAGCGCGGCGGTATGTTCATCCAGCAGCAGGAGTTCTGGTTGGCTCAGTGTCGCCATCAGCAGCGTGATCGCCTGACGCTGCCCGCCGCTAAGCAAAGCGACATCCGTATGCAGGCGATCTTCCAGCCCCAGGCCAATGCCACTGAGCAGCGCATGGAAGCGCTCGTGATCGGCACGTTTGACAGCAGGACGCAGCCCACGCGGTTGGCCACGCCGATCCGCCAGCGCCAGGTTTTCCAGCACCGTCAGGCCGGGACAGGTGCCCAGTGCCGGGTTCTGAAACACACGGCCGATGGAGGCAGAGCGGCGATGTTCCGGCCAGTCGCTGATGTTCACTTCATGCAGCCAGATACGGCCCCGCTCTGGCAGCGCAGTTCCGGCGATCACATTAAACAGGGTACTTTTACCCGCGCCATTTGCGCCGATCACGGTCACAAACTCCCCAGTGCCGACTTCCAGCGAAACATCGCGCAGCGCCCGCACCTCCGAGGCGGTGTTGGCATTAAACGTCACATGCAGGTTTTCAAGCCGCAGCATCCAGCGCCTCCATCTGACGTTTGCGCCGCCAGGCACGCCAGCGCTGCAGCACATTGGGCGCGGCCAACGCAGCCAGCACCACTAAGGCGCTGATCAAACGAATGTCTTTTGCATCCAGGTAGAGCGCCGCGAACACCCACGCCCGCGAGACTTCAAAAACGATCATACCCAAAGCCGCCGCCAGTATCGCCTGCCCGATGGAACGTGGACGCAGCAGTACCTCGCCGATCATGACCGCCGCCAGCCCGCGCACGATGATTCCCACACCCATCTGCGCATCGGCAAAACCAAGCTGCTGCACAGACAGGCAACCAGCCAGCCCAGCCAGCCCATTAGAGAGCATCAGGCCAATCACGATCATCAGGCGGTGATCGACACCCAGCGCACGCACCATCTGACTGTTTTTGCCCGCCGCGCGCAGCGTCAGGCCGATCTCCGTATGCAGAAACCAGTTGAGCAGCAGCAGCACGATGATGACAATCCCGCTAAAGATCAGAATTTCGACGACGTTGTTCGACTGGCGGCGCATCTCATCGCCAAAATTGCCCACCAGAAATTCACGCATTGGCGCTTCATAAGGCGTGAGGATGGTGCGGGAATTGAGCAGTGGGATATTGCTGGTGCCCATCACGCGCAGCGTGATGGTATACGCGCCTGTCATGACGATAATACTCGCCAGCAGTCCATCAATCCTGAACAACACGTGAATCAGCGCGGTGGTGAGGCCAATGAGTGCCCCGGCCACAAACGCCAGTGGCAGCGTCCACTCTGCCAATGTGCCCGATGCGATCAGGGCCGCCGCAGCCGCCCCACCAATCGGAAATGAACCATCAACACTGAGATCAGGGAAGTTTAATACACGAAAGGAGATATAAACCCCTACACCCACCAACGACAGCGCCAGGCCCTGTCCTATAGCACCGATATTGACCCTGGAAAACACCAGCATCGCAACGACCAGCAGCGTCAGAAGCAGCAGACGCAGTGCAAACGTCGCATTTAACGAGAGGGGAAAAGTTGTACTGGCAGTCCTGGACGCGGTTTCAGTGGCGGACATAAATGCAATTTTCGTCTCAAGGCAGTCTTGACTGGCAATGATAACGCGAGAACAACGGTCTTTGCCACAAGAAGCGCTCAGCACAGTGGGATAATTGCTTAGAAGCCTCTTTGCGCTTGCACGCGATCAGTGCTAAGTTTTTAGCCTTTGATTATGGCCTGGCGGCACGCGACTCATGACTGAAATCATCACCAGCACCCGTAATTGGCATGTGGTCGAGGCGCGCAAGCTCGACCAGCGCAAACACCGCCAGCAGCAGGGGCGCTTTCTGGTAGAAGGGCTGCAACTGCTGCATATGGCACTGGATAACGACTGGCAGCCAGGTCAGGTGTTTTACTGCGAAGCCTTATTTACAGGGGCGGAAGCCCCAAGACTGCTGGAGCGTTTTCGGCAGGCCGGGGCACATTTAATGGCCGTCTCCGCGGAAGTGCTGCGCGCGCTTTCCGGGCGGGACACGCCGCAGGGCATTGTCGCCGCTTTTGCGCTAAAGCAGCCTGCGCTCGCATCACTCGAACTCAGCGGGCGCGAACTGGTGATTGTGCTGGATCGGCTGCAAGACCCCGGCAACCTGGGCACACTTTTACGCACGGCAGACGCGGCAGGCGCAGGTGTGGTGATTCTGCTCACCCCAACCACCGATCCTTATGATCCCAAAACGGTGCGGGCCAGTATGGGGTCACTGTTTAACCTGCCTTTGCTTCAAATCGCCGACACACAAGCCCTATTCGGCTGGCTCACCCAGGCGGGGCTGCGTATCATCGGGGCGGACGCGCATCAGGGCAACCTCTGGACAAAAACAGACTGGCGCGGCGGCATCGGGCTGGTACTGGGCAACGAAGCACGCGGCCTGTCCTCTGATGTCGAGGCGCACATCCATCAGTGGGTACACCTGCCGGTGCATGGCAAGGCCGATTCGCTTAATGTTGCGGTGGCCGGAGGCATACTGATGTACGCCTGGGTAGCCGCCCATGTTTAGGGCTTGCGCCCCGCGACCACAATACCCAGCACATAGGCAAAAAACATGCCGTTCTGGTCGGCCTGCCGCAGCTTCTCATGCCAGCCATCCAGCTCCACCTGCGTGACTGCACCTTCATTGAGCATGAGTGTTTCGGCATGATCCAGGCCAAACACCAGCCGCATCATCTTATAATCGGTCAGGACTAAGGGTGCAAAATCGTAGGTAATCTCTTCCAGTCCGGCCTGCCTGAACAGGCGGTAAAGCTGGCGGCCCGCGGTGCCATTGATGCTCGTCCGGGTCGCCTTAAGCCTGCGCAGCCGCATATCCAGGTCGAGATCGCTCATATCAATCGAAGCGCTTGTCCAATCCGCGTCCGCGATGACAACCTGTCCGCCGCTTTGGGTGACACGCACCATCTCGGCCAGCACAGGCTCCGGTGCGGCTACATGTTGGAACAGACGCTCACTGCGGCACGAGTCAAAGCGACCATCCTCATAAGGCAGTGCAGTCGCATTCACCACTTCATGTGTGACCCATCCGCCTACCCCGGCCTGCTCCGCCCGTTGGCGTGCCAGTTCAATCATCTCCCAATCAAAATCGGCCCCTGTCACCCA
>JBGSXK010000484.1:0-2169 GCA_041751455.1 Anaerolineae bacterium | reverse complement strand
GACAATTCTTACAAAGATAGCGAATTTATTTTAGGCCACCTTTAACTGAATATAGCATGGCTTTTAAATTTATGCTTTGTTTATACCTCTCTCCTGATTTGTAAATATGAAGTCATCACGTTGATTTTAACGATAACGTCGAAGACGTACGATCCTGTGTCGCAGCCTGAGCCGCAGACCGGAGGAGAGGACACCCAGCGACCCTGGAAGGGGGTGAGCCTGGCGAGGCGCGTGGACACTCTCACTTACTTCTGCGTCGGCAGCGGCGGGTTCTGGAGGCGGCACTATGGATTGTTGTGGTGACAAAGGGGCTGGGTGGTTATTGGCTTCACGCAGCGCTTCCTCGATCTTCACGGCTGCGATTTCCTGCGTTTCGCTGGGACGTGGTACGCCGAAGATTTCCCAGATGCTCATTTCGCTCGTTTCCAGCTTGGTAGATTCCTGTGTGGAATGCTCAGGTTCATCCTGTGTGCCTGCTTCAGACTGTATATTCATCGCAGGTACAGTAGGCGGCGCTGGTATGTCCGGCTGTTCCTGTAGCTCCTCCGGTATGGGTGCCGGAGGTTGTTCTTCGACAGGATGGTCCAGGATGGGAATCGGGGGTGGTCTGAAACGGTCGGAGTCGTCTTCTATAGGGACAACAGGTGGTTGTTTAACTGCTTCGGGCATGGAAGGTGGGACTGGAGGCGTGTCAAACTTGTCCTCTACCACTGCCTCTTTTTCCCGGTTTGATGCCAACTCTGACGGTATATCGGGTATCAAGTTGTCTTCTATAGGCAGCACAGTTGTAATTTTATCTGTGGTCTGTTCCTCGGTAGGTAACTGTTCCAGGAAATCGGGTTCTGGCGCAAGTGCGGTGCGGCCTTCTTCCACCGGCTGCTGGGGAATGACAGTGGCAGAGTTGGGGCGGGTGTCCTCATCGGAAACGGGCGGCTCAGGGATGACAACCTGTGTTGGTGGCTCAGGTTCACGTATGGGCTGCTGTGATGCAGGCTTAAAACGCTCATGGCTATCCTGTGCATGGCTGACTGCGGAGCCATGACGAGAGCGATAACGCTGGCGTTGTTCGTAATCAGGTGCCTCGCGCATCAACGATTTGGCTTCATGTACCTCGCCTCTTTCACGGTTTTCGTTGACTTTGCGCCAGAGGTTTCTCAAGCTTTCTACCATAACTGCTTCCAGGCTGCGCCGAATGCCCATTGAATTGCGCAGGCTGCCGATGACACCGGGCACTTCATAGCTGAATGTCCATTGGACAATGGTGCCTTCGGGTATTTCCTGAAGGCGCAACCGGCCCTTGGATTCACGGTAATTTGCGCCGTCAATAAAAGTATACTCGTAACCCAACTTATCATACCAGGCCGTGGTTTCCAGAACATAATCACGGCCACTATCACTGGTATAGCGCCAGCGTACGCCCGGCCCCTCACGGCGAGAGGTTAAAAAGGAGATATTCTTGCAATCCACCTGCCATTCGGGATTTTTCGAGATATTGCCGAGATATTCCCAGATGGTTTCTGGCCCGGTGGGGATGAGTATGCGTTGATCAATAATCGTCATGCTTTGATTATAAACATTTTAGGAGAGGTGTTCAAAATCTCAGTTTATGTTAAACTAACCGTGCTTGGCATTATATCATGTTTTGAGGATAACCCGTGCCCAGCCCCACTGCAACTTTCGGTTTTATCATTGCTACTTTAATCGGCGCAGGATTTCACTTTCTCGTGGGTGGAGAAATCCGGCGGCTGGCGCTGTTCTTACTATCCGCATGGGTCGGGTTTGTCCTGGGGCATATCTTCGGCATTTTGCTGGAAATTGATATATTGAACATCGGTACATTGCGGATTGCCAGTGCTTCGTTTGGATCGCTGGTAGCATTAGCTGTAGCTTATGGACTCACTTCTAATCGGATGCGTCGCCCAAACCACCGTTAAAGGTTATATTGATGAACGATAATCCTCCTCAGCTTCCTGCGGCGACCACGCCTGAAACGGAAGAAGTCTCTCGCTGGACACTGCGACGTGTTGTGATGATCGCCAGTGCTGTCGTGATCGGCATTGTGCTGCTGATCTTCATAATCGGGGTGCTGCTGGCACTGCTGACGGACGTACAGCAAACTGCACCCAGGGTACAGGTTATCCGGGATATTTTTATTATCATCCTCACGCT
>JBGSXK010000483.1:0-12675 GCA_041751455.1 Anaerolineae bacterium | reverse complement strand
GACGCGCTGGTGAGCCGTGAGGATTACCAGCATAACCTGCTGCCCGCGCTGGAAAACATCCGTCCGCTACGCGGTTGTGATGTGGTCGAGATGGGTGCAGGTACAGGCCGCCTCACACGCCTGCTGGCCCCGGTCGTACAGTCTATTCGTGCTTATGATGGCTCTGCCCACATGCTGGATACTGCCCGCAGCAGGCTGTATGCCAGCGGAGCCACAAACTGGATACTTGAAACAGGCGCGAACCATGCCTTACCCGCCGCAGATGTGAGCGCCGATCTTTGCATCGCAGGGTGGAGCTTTGGCCACTGCTGCGGCTGGTATCCCACAAGCTGGCGCGTCGAGATCGGTCAAGCACTGGCGGAGATGCAGCGTGTTCTGCGTCCGGGCGGCACGGCCATCATCCTCGAAACGCTGGGCACTGGACGCGAGACTCCCGCCCCGCCAACTGAGGCACTGGCGGCCTATTATGGCTGGCTGGAAGGCGAACAGGGATTCTCAGGCACCTGGATTCGCACCGATTACCAGTTCGCCTCGGTGCAGGAGGCAGACGAACTCACGCGCTTCTTCTTTGGCGCTGAACTGGCAGACCGTATCCAGCGCGAGCAGTTGACGATTTTGCCCGAATGCACTGGCATCTGGTGGAAGGAAATATAAAATTATGGCTGTACTGGCTCAGTGATGATTAAAATGTCCGGTATAGCTGACGCATTGTGTCTACGGTGTGCTGGACGGTGAACTGCTCACGCACGATGGCCGCTGCGCTCTGCCGCAACGCCGCCAACCGCGCCGGATCATGCAACAAACTGTGAATCGCGGCGGCCAGCGCGGGCACGTCCCCGGCGGGTACTGTCACCCCCATTGCGGGATGATCGGGCAGCAGGCCGACGGCTGTGCTGACTGTCGGCAGGCCGCAGGCGGCGGCTTCCAGCAGCGCGACAGGCACACCCTCATTGCGTGAGGACATCACATGGAGCGCCGCACGGCGATAATAACGAGCGAGATCAGAATGCGGGACTGCACCCAGAAAGCGAACTCGCCCGGTCAGGCCGAGTTCGGCAGCCAACTGCTCCAACGTGGGCTGTAACGGCCCTGTGCCGATGATGTCCAATGGCACATCTTCCAGCCGGGCCAGCGCCCGCAGCAGCAGGGCCTGATCCTTCACGCCCACCAGCGACCCCACATGCAGCAAACGGTCACTGCGCACGGTGGCATCGGGGTGGAAGGTGGCACTATCCACACCGAGCACCAGCGTATGGAGTTTTGCAGCGGGAATGTCGTAACCGGCATGGCGGATCAGTGCGCGTGAATGTGCGCCAGACACGGTGACTACATGCGCGCCATGAAGCGCCTGCCCGATTGTCCAGCGGCCAAACGCGCCACGCTGCATCCCGTAGGCGATGTCATCAAAGCCGACCAGTTCACCGCCGGTGATGGATACCACGACAGGGATGTCCAGCAGGCGACCCGCCCACGCCGCAATCAGCCCTGTTTCGTCGGCCCACATGGCGTGCAGCACGTCAAAAGGCTGTTCCCGGTGGAGGCGACGGATGAGGCGCACCGCCTCCAGCCACAGCGCCAGCCTGCGCCAGCCACGTGTCCATGCCCCTACTCCTAACGGGTACACCTGTGCGTCATAGACGCGGTATGGGTTGCGCTGGTGTGGGTAGCGCAGGGCGATGATCCGCAGGTTATCGGTCTTGCTTAACAGGCGTGCAATGTGCTGCTGCACCGGGATCGCCCAATCGTTCTCATGGGCGCTGAAACCCGGCAGGAGAATACCAATCTTCATGAAATGAACCCTCGCCGCCCCAGGACAGGTAACGCCAGCAGAAGCACAAGCACCGCTTCGGTCCCCAGCAGCGCCCAACCCGCGCCCACCGCGCCCCAGGCCGGAATCAGCCACAGGCTGAGCAATAGCTGTATTATAAGCGCTGTGACCATGACCCGGTTGACGTGATGCTGGTGGTCAAGGGCGTACCAGTATAATGTCTGCCCGGCGCGGCACAGGCTGAGCACAAGCGCCCAACTGAGTATTTGCAGCACCTCTGTCGCAGGCGCAAAATCCGCGCCATATGTCAGGTGCAGCAGAGATTCGGCCAGCAGGGACAGGCCCAGGGCAGCCGCTGCGCCGAAAACGGCCAGCCCCACCAGCACCCGCCGGAAGGTCTGGTTTAAGCGCGGTATGTCCAGCGCCAGGGCAGAAAGCACCGGAAAGAGCGCCGCGAAGAAGGCATTCGGCAGCAGGCGCAGCGCCTCGACAAAGCGGCTGGCCGCCGCATAGTATCCCACCGCACCCGCCCCTGCGAACTGCTCCAACAGGACGAGGCCCAGCCTGAACTGCACCGCCGCCAGCACCCCCGCGACCGCAAACGGCCATGCCCGCCGCAGCAAACCCAGCTGAACCTCTGCAAAGCTGGAGGAGGGAGCAGGAGACGAGGTTAACATCCAGCGCCAGATGCGCCATGCCATGAACCACTGTCCGGCTGAGGTGGCTGTGTTCACGGCCAGCGCCGCCAGCACCCCGTGGCCTGCCGTGAAGACCCAGGCTGTCAGGATCACCTGCGCGACCAGCATCCCCAGGTTCAGCACGGCAATGGGCCACATGATGCGGCGGGCGCGGAAGACGGCAGTATAAGCCCCAAACGAGGGCGCGATCAACACCAGGGGTGCGGCAAGCTGAATGCCGCGAACCACCGTCCTATCACTGCTCAACAAGGGCGCAGCCAGCAGCAGCGCCAGCATCATCCCACCACCGAGCAGCAAGCGCGGGCGATGGGTCACGCGAAGATAAGCGCCCGCACGCTCCGGTGCCTGGGCTACTTCGCGTGTTATTAATGTGCCGAGGCCGAACTCTGCCAGCAGCGCCAGCGGGAACACCCAGGCAAGCGCGGAAGCATAGACACCGAGTCCGGCTTCACCCAGCACCCGCCCGACCAGCACCGAGAGCAGGAATGACAGCAGCGCGCTGCCGCCATTGCTGATAAGCAGCATCAGTGTATTACTTGTTAACTTCGAGGCAGCAGGCATCAATCTTCAGTACACAGCTGGCAAAGGGGTAAAATGCAGAAACAAACTATTATACAGGGTGGCTTTGACCCCTTGTATCCGGGTTTTTGTTCGGTATCATACAGCGCATGACACGATTAGGGATTCTCGGCGGCGGCCAACTGGCGCAGATGCTTACCCAGGCCGCCATTTCACTGGGCATTGAAACGGCTATCTTCGAGCGTCAGGCCGATAGTCCTGCCGCGCGGCTAACGCATCAGCAGATCGTCGGCGAGTGGAATGATGAGTCAGCGCTGGTGAACTTCGCGCTGCTGTGCGATACGGTCACGCTTGAAAACGAATTCGTCGATTCGTTGGTACTGCGCTGGCTCGACCAGGCGGGGTTATCAGTGTATCCATCTGCGGATACCCTGGCTGATATACAGGACAAGCTGCTGCAAAAACAACGCATCAAAGCGGCGGGCATCCCCCTGCCGCCGTTCAGCGCTGTACATTCGCTGGCGGATATTCATACGGCTGCCGCAGAATTTGGTTATCCCTTTCTGCTGAAGGCGCGGCGCAATGGCTATGACGGTTATGGCAACGTGACGGTGCATGAGGCGGATGACATCCCGACGGCATGGCACAAGCTCGGCGCGGATGACGGGCGCGAACTGCTGGCCGAGGCGTTTGTGCCCTTTGAGCGCGAGTTAGCGGTTATGGTGCTGCGGGGGCGTGATGGAGAAACCCGTACTTATCCAGTCGCCGAGACTGTGCAGCAAAATCATATCTGCCATATGGTTCGCGCGCCCGCGCCTATCGCACCAGATGCCGCCGAGAAGTCGGCTGCAATCGCCTGTCGCGCAGTGGAAGTATTTGAGGGGGTGGGGGTGTTCGGCGTAGAGTTGTTCGCTCTGGCGGACGGGGCGGTGCTGTACAATGAGATCGCGCCGCGCCCGCATAACTCAGGTCATTACAGCATCGAGGCCTGTGTCACCTCACAGTTTGAGAATCATCTACGCGCGGTGCTGGGCTGGCCGCTTGGCTCCACAGAGATGGTTGCCCCGGCAGCGGTCATGGTCAATCTGCTCGGCCAGCGCGAAGGCAAGACCGACGTGAACGGTATCTGTGAAGCTCTGACTGTCTCTGGCGCGCACGTGCATCTTTATGGCAAGCGCGAAGTGCGCACCGGGCGCAAAATGGGACATATCACGGTGCTAGGGGACAGCCTGGAGCAGGCTGAAGCCGTGGCACAACAGGCGGCCAATCTCGTCAGGCTGTGAACGCAAGGAGACTTATGTCTGTTCCACTGATTGGCATCATCATGGGCAGTGACAGCGACCTGCCGACCATGCAGGCGGCGGTTGATGTCTGCCACGAGTTCGGCGTACCGCATGAGGTGCGTATTGTCTCGGCGCATCGCACCCCGGCGGATATGGCTGATTATGCGACCCGTGCGCACACACGCGGCCTGCGCGTAATCATCGCCGGGGCGGGCGGCGCGGCACATCTGCCGGGTATGGTGGCGGCTTATACACCTCTGCCGGTGATCGGTGTCCCTGTGCCGACAACCACGCTCAACGGGCTGGACTCACTGCTCTCGATTGTGCAGATGCCGGGGGGCGTGCCTGTTGCCACCGTCGCCATCGGTCAGGCGAAGAACGCCGGTCTGCTGGCGGTGCAGATCATCGCCACATCTGACCCCACGCTGCTGCAAAAGCTGCTGGATTATAAGCAGTCACTCGTCGAGGAGTCGCGGGGGAAGAATGACAGATTGTAGTCGATAGCCATCAGTCTACAGTCCGCATCCTCTCAAACTCGATCCAGTAGTGATCGGCGAGGTGTGCAAGGGTGGACGAGCGCCCGAAGCGATCTTCCAGCGCAGTGAGCAGGCGCAGCAGGCGTGGGTGGCGCTCGATTATGGCGTAGACATCGCTCGGCGGCAGGCACAGGCCGAGGCTCTCGATGTGAATGCAGCGAAAATGGGGTGCGAAATCGGCTTTGAGGCGGCGGATTGAGGGGTAGTGAATGGGCAGCGGTTCGGCATCGGGCGTGGGCTGAAACATCGCTTTTCCATGCAGACGACGAAAGGCAGTCCTGAAATCGCCATGCAGCCCATGCCAGCCTATCTCCCACAGGCACAGCGGCCCCATCACGCCGAAAGCGGCCACCCCGCCCGGCCTGATATGTTCCGCCAGCCACGCCGCCAGCGGTCGCCAGTCATCCAGCACATTGAGTGGGCCAAAGTTGGAAAACACACCATCGAATGGTGCAGTTTGCTGGGGCGCAGCACGCTGCGCCCCTACGACAGCCTTAAGATCAAGATGTTCCACCGCCACCAGCGGGTGCCCGGCGGCTTTCGCCCGTGTCACCTCCAGCATGGCCGCGCTGGCATCGGTCGCCGTGACACACACTGCACGCTGCGCCAGCCAGAGCGCATCTTCACCCGTACCACAGCCGAGTTCCAGCACATGAGCGCCCGCGTGAAAGTGCCGCGCTAAACGCTCATGCACCCGTCCACGCAGATAGCGGGCAATCGGGCTTTGTGTAAAATCCGCGTCGTAGGTGGGGGCGAGGGAGTCAAATGCCTGTGGCGGCTTCACGAATTGGCTGCCCCTGCTGCTCCACATGACCCTTCGTCAGCTCCATTCCTAAACGCCCGATTTTCGCGTTGATGAATAACTTAAACTGGCGCTGGAGCGATGCGTTGCCCTTCAGCCGTGCCCGGTTGAGTGCTACTTCGTTGACCATCCAGCGGGTGGCGAAGCTGTAAAAACGCTTCGAGTAACGCCCGGCCACGGTTAAATCACGGTCGCTGCGCGCGTCCCAGCCTTTATCGGACAGGATGCGGCTCTCGACGGTTGAATAGTACGGTGTGCCTTTGATGGGATAGGCGACAGTGGTCAGGAACACATCAGGGTTGGAGATTTTCAGATGTTCGACGGTTTCTTCCAGGTCTTCGAGTGTTTCACCCTCGTAGCCGAGCATGATGAACATGCCCGTTTCAATGCCTGCACGTTGCAGCATGTGTGTCTTTTCCTGCACATCGCGCACGTTGACTTTACGATCCATCGCGTCCAGCACACGCTGGCTGCCGCTCTCCGAGCCGTTCCAGAGGCGATAGCAGCCCATCTCGGCCAGTGTGTCCACCACCTGCGGATTAAGCCGGTCTGCCCGCGAGATGCACTCAAACGGGATGCGGACTCCACGTTTTTTCAGTTCTTCGGCATACTGGAAAAACCAGCGGGAATTGATGGTAAAGACATCGTCAGCGTACCAGATCAGGTCAGGGTTATAACGCTCTTTGATCCACAGCAGTTCGTCGGCGGCATCTTCCGGGGTGCGGCGGCGGTGGGTGTTGCCATAGACGGAGTGGCTGCACCACTTGCAGGTATAGGGACAGCCGCGCGCCTGGATCACACTGACCGAACTCTGGCCGTGATTGTCCTTCCAGACACGCATATAACCGGGAATATCAATCGCCTCTCGATCCGGCCAGGGATTGGCGCTGAGGTCCTGAATCTGGACACGCGGCAGTGTTTCAATCACCCTGCCGCTGTCATCGAGATACTGAATGCCGTTGATGTGATCGAGGCTGGTCAGGCCGTGCTGCGCCAGGTGGGGGATCAATTGCTCCAGCGTGAGTTCGCCTTCGCCGTTGACCACGATATCTGCCCCGGCATGAAGGTATTCGCGGGCATAGTAACGCGGTTCTGGGCCGCCCAGGATCACCTTCGCGCCATGCTGCTGGCAGCAGGCGACCATCGCCAACACGTTACGCTTGGTCATCATGTTGGTATAAATGCCTACCAGTCCCGGCCTCTCCCGCGTGACCAGCGTCTTAAACTCGTCCATGCTGCTGAAGGTTGAGTCGAACACCTGGACCTCGAATCCGCGTGATTTGAGGTATGAGGAAATGTACAGGATGCCCAGCGGTGGGTAAGGCCGCATGACTTTTAATTCGTGCGGGTCTTCGTACAGGAAATAGCCATGTGCGAGGAGGATGTCCATGTGTGTGCCTTTAATCAGTTAATCAGTCCAGAAACCTGCCTACTGTTAAACCCATATCACCAAGAATTAATGGCTCAGCAATAACGAATTTACCCTATCCGGCGGCACACTTCAAAACGGCTCATTTTCAAGGATGAGGTCAGCCATGCGTTCCGCCAGCAGGCGGGTGGCATAGTCGCTGTAGTGGGTGGGGTCGGCCAGCAGCTCGTAAGCGGGGTCGGCAGTATCAAAAATGCGGGTGAGATCATAAAACGTGGCGGGTGTATGGCCTGCGCGCACCCCAGCCTGAAAGGCGAGGAAGTCCGGGTAATCATCCCAGAACGGCAGGGGTTGCAGGAAGAAAGCGGTGGCCACGTCGAACTCCGCGCCCAGCGCCGCCGCCATGCGCAGGTTTTTGAGGTACTGGTCTACACCATACTGCATCGGATCGGTGCGATAGGGGTTATCCGCCAGGGCATAATCATAGCTGAACAGGCTGGGTGGGTTGGCCTCTACTAATCCCCACTGGTGCGCAAGGCGGCTGGGCGGAAAAGCATAATTCAATGTCACCCAGGGTTTATCTTCAGGGTGTGTGAACTCTGCTACCTGCGCTTCCCAGGCAGCGGTGAGGCGGGGCACAAGCGGGGTCTGGCTGCCGCCGCCAATGGCATAGAGATCGTTCAGGCCATCGAGGAAGGTGGCGACGTGGGGGGCGGGCTGGCGGCGGAGATGCTCGGCAAACAGGGCTACTTCCTGCGATGAAAAATACCAGGGTATGCCGAAATTCCAGACCTGTACCTGATGCTGTGGCAGGCGTTCCTGCAAAATCACCTGCAACTGTGCCGCCAGCGTGTAGGCATCGGGGATGCTCTGGCCGAAGGTCGTCGAGCCACCAAACGCCCAGACGATGAGCGGCGGCTGGCCGTCATAGGCCGGGTTGGGCGGGGGAGTGATACGGTAGCCATCACGGTTGATGTTGAGCTGCTCTCCGCTGAAGGGGCGCATGGTCAGGCCACCCCAGGGATGTACCTGCCAGTGGCCCTGGCTGGCAAACAGGTCAAATTCGTGCGCCATCTGTGTGACAGCGGCAGCATCGCTGTAATAGTGCGCATGGAGGCGCATGGTCTGCGAGTAACGGTAATTCACGCCGATGCTGTTGGCCTCAGCAGCGGTGAGTTCGGCTTTCTGGTCGTCGGTCAGTGGACGGGTGAGTATAGCATTGGCGGCCAGCAGCGCGAGGATGAGAAAGATTATGGTGTTGAGTGCGATCACCGCGCAAGTCTGGTAGAGGCGAGCGAGGCACTGCCAGGGGGGCAGAGCGTTTTCTGGTGCGCCAGAGTGTGCATTCATAAATTATGGCCATCAGTCCTAAATATCAGACTGGCAGGAGTGTCCAGAAAACTCAACAAATCTGTGCTTACTGGTTTTCATTTACGGCCACTTCGAGCGGCTTGCGTACGACTGCTGCATAGAAATAACCGTGAAAAATTTCCTCGCGGCGATAGCCACTGCCCATGCGCTCCATCCATTCCCAGGGGCGGCGTGAGCTGTCCGCGATGATGGCGGTGTCTATGAGGTCATTGAGGAAGCTGAAGGGGCGGGTATACCAGCGGCGGCTTTCGGAAAGATCACCAATGGCAAATGCGCCGCCCGGCCTGAGGTGTGCCCAACCGCGCTGCATGGCTTCCTGCCAGCCGGGGATCACCGCCAGCCCCAGTGTAGACATGACCACGTCAAACTGCTGGTCAAATGCCATCTGCGCCGCGTCGCCCTGCACCAGTTCGACATTTTTCCAGCCGTGCTCGTCCACCACCTTCTGCGCTGCCGCCAGCATGGGTTCGCTGTAGTCGGTGGCGATCAACTTCCCTGTGGGGCCAATCTGCTCCATGATATAGGGGAAATTCGCGCCCGCCCCGCAGGCGAAATCCAACACTGCATCACCTGGTTTCATGCCAGAGAGCGCGATGACCTGCTTACGCATTTCCACCCGTGGGAACTGGCCGAGGTAGAGATAATCCGTCAAATTATAATTCTGCGCACGCTGCTCATAATAACGGTTGAGGCGTTCCTGGGTCACGCCTTCCAGTTTGGCACGACGCAGCACCGAGGCCAGCACCAGCCCGGCCACCATGCCGAAAATAAATCCTCGCATCGGTAATCCTTTTTGTGGAATTCAGAGCCTACGACACGTAACGGCGATCAGCAAAGGTTTCAAATGCACTGCGGATAAAGCCCACCAACACATAGGCGACTATCCAGACAAAAAATGTCTTCCCCGGCAGCACCAGCAGGCTGCACAGGAACACCAGTGCGACCATCTTCTTGTGATTCTTCACCCGCAGGCCGGCGAGCAGTGTCGCGTTACTGGCATAGGGTACTTCGCTCACCATCAAAAAAGAAACGAGCAATACCAGCAGTGCCGGAAGGGCGACTGGCGTATAAATGCCCCATGTTTCCGCCGCGAAGATCACAAAACTTGCCAGCAGCAGCGCGGAAAGCGTGGTCGGCAGGCCGGTGAAGAATGGCGCTTTGCTGTCCTGGTCGTCGTTTTCCACGTTGAAGCGTGCCAGACGATAGGCGCTGAACAGGGTGGGCAGAAAGCTCAAGGCTATACCCGGCAGGCCGAGATCATGAAAAAACGCCTGATGAAACAGGATGGAAGGCACAATGCCAAAATTAAGTACGTCCGCCAGCGAGTCGAACTGTGCGCCGAATTCGCTGGTCGCATTCAGCGCGCGTGCCACCCGGCCATCCAGCGAATCCAGCAGCGCAATGCACACCAACAACCACGCGCTGAGGACAAACTGCCCGCTAAGAGCAGACATAATTGCCAGATAACCGACCAAAATCGCCGCTGAGGTGATCGCATTGGGAATAAAGACTTTTGAGATTCGCATGGCCTCTATAACGGTAACTGGACTATAACACCATTATTATAGCGTTAAACTGGCGTGAACACACATTAGAAGCGTGCCAGAAGTGTTTCTCCACCCTTCACCACCTGCTGCAAACGGACTTCGACCTGCGTATCCAGCGGCAGAAACACATCGCAGCGCGAGCCAAAACGTATGAAACCAAGCTCCTGGCCAGCACTCACGTTTTGTCCTTCCTGGAGATAAAAGCAGATGCGCCGCGCTAAAATCCCGGCAATCTGGCGCATCAGCACCTGCTGACCGTCCGCCCGCTGAATCACAATCGTGTTGTGTTCGTTAAGCTCTGATGACTTGGGATGAAAGGCCATCAAATACTGGCCGGGATGATACTGGTAATAGATCAGCCTACCCGCCAGCGGGACCCGAGTCACATGCACATCCACCACGCGCATAAAGATGGAAATGCGCAGGCGTTCCTGCTGGAAATATTCGCCTTCGTAAACTTTCTCAATGCCCACCACCACTCCATCCGCAGGTGAAATCACGCCGTTTTGCGTCTGGGGTATGGTGCGCTGGGGGTTGCGAAAGAATTGGAGCAAAAAGCCAAAAATGAGAGCGGAAAGGGCAACTACAGCGGGCTTCAGACGGCGGGGTGAAAGCAGAGAGAGCAGCGCCATCACGCTACCCCCCACCGCCAGAATGGAATAACCTTCGCGGTGAATACGCATCACATTAAAATCCGTACCTAATATGAAGGGCGCTGTGCGCAGCGCCCCTGCTGATAAGCTTTGAATGATTTTCGATTATAACATTCGCTCAAAATTAATAAACTGTGTAATCTCGTCTGGTGCCAGTTCACGCCCCGGAGTCAGCACCAGATAGCTGTCTGCCCACAGGGTCTGCGGTGAGTACGCCGCATTCTGTGATCGGGCGATCTCGCCGGAGCGGTATTTCAGTTCGCGGATAATTTCATAGGCGGGTGTTTCTGCCGGGACATCGGCCAGCAGGTAGATATACTCGTCGTGGACATCGAGCTGATGCACCCGCCAGCCTTTTTCCATTAGCTGGGTACGCAGCCCGGCGACCATCATGCGCGCCAGGGGTTCATCAAACACGCGATCAGGGTCGCGCAGGAGCCAGACATATGTGTAAGGGGCAAGCGCCACCGTTTCGTCTGCGTTTTCGAGCAAGGTGGCAGGCGCTCCTGCGGTGTGTTCCACCTCTTCGACCTGCTGTGGGCCTGGCAGAGGGATGAGGCCGGATGGCACTTCCGGTACGGCAGCCAGCGCTTCCGCCAGCCGTTTACCCTGGTTGCGGATGTCCCGCAGGGGCATGGTATCGGCAAAGACCATCGAAAGGGTGAATTCGCCTTCGGTACGGCGCGAATACAACATATAATTCTTGTTGTTACTAGCAAGGGTGATAAAGCGAATCTGAGGAGCATTCCCATATTCCGCAGCCTGCTGCGTCAGCTCGGCCTGGAGCGCGGCGATGTCGTCGGGGAGGAGCTGCCCGGCCACCGCCACCACTTCCCCATTGTGAGTTAACAGGGTCGCGTCCGCCGTCAGCTCCAGCGAAACCTGCGTCAGGCTGAGGGCGATCTGGGCAATATAGGCATTATCCTGTCCGGCATCCAGCATTTCCACAGACTGGGCTGTCAGGTCAAATTCCGCTGCCATGCCGAAGTTGGGTGGTTCAGCCTCCGCCCATTCCTGTTCCAGCATGGCCGTCTGCTCGTCGGGCGAGTCCTCTATGGGCAGGAAGAATGAATCAGGGAGCAGCGGCGGTGACTCAAGATAAGTATCCTGGGGCATGGCTTCAGCCTCCGTCCATTCCTGCGGAATTTCATCCCAGGAGTCAAATTCGCCTGCCGGGGGAAGCTCATCCTGATCCGCCTCCACAGCGGCCTCTGAGGCAAAATCAAATTCCTCTAAAACCTCCGGCTCCGGTGTCTGCGGGAGTATGTCGGCCTGCACCGCCGGGGTCTGGGTGGTGGGCGGAAATTCTTCTGGCAGGAAATCTGGCTCCTGAATGTATTTCTCCTCATGGATGGGCGGTGGCCTGAAGCGCACATCCCATGAAGGCAGGGGGCGTACTTCCGGCCTGTGGCGGGCCAACTGGCGATCAATATTGGCAATTAACTCATCCAGCGAGAATGATTCTGACCGGGCGGACTCGTCAAGCGCCGTTTCGAGAATCAACTGCGCGGGGATCGACTCACTCTCAGCGTGCGGGGTATCTGTGGCAAAGATGAAGGACTCACTGCTGTCTTCGGCAGATGTGGGCACTTGCTCGGATTCGGACTGGTCCACTCTGATCTGGCTGTCGAAGAAGGCGGCGAAAGCTTCCTCTACATCACGCGGCAGGCGGCGCGGCTGGGCACCTTCTTCACTGGATGCTTCTTCCCCGCGCATCATCGCCAGCACATTACGAAAACCTGGATCGCTTACCCCCAGCATCAGATCACCCACCGTGCCACTTTCTTCCAGTGCGGGCATAGGCGGCTCTTCGGCGGCCAGCTTTTCGAAAAGCTGTGACGACTGCTGCTCATCGGTGATGGGAGGTTCATCGGAGGCCAGCGGGCCGGTCTTGGCCTTCTCGATTTCGCTCAGCAGGACATCCATACCACCTGTCAGGATAAAATCGATAAACTGCTGGTGGCGGTCTGGCAGCGGTGTGTGTGCACTCTCACCCCGCATGGAATTTACCAAGTCCTCAAAACTGCTGCCTGCCGGGAGCTTTTTCGCGTTTGACGGCTCTGGGGCAGGCTGTTCGCTGATATTCCCCAATACGCTGTCAAAGCCTTCGCCCGTGTCGCTGCGGGTGG
>JBGSXK010000482.1:0-7705 GCA_041751455.1 Anaerolineae bacterium | reverse complement strand
CGCAGCATCAGCCCGTGGAGCAGCCCGCTCAGCCGCCTGTTCCGACAGAGCCGCCTGCGCCCACACCGGATATGGGGCCGTGCCATGTGCACTTCACCGCGCCGCAGTTTGTCTACACGCAGCCAGAGGTGGAAATCGGCTACCTGTTTGACCAGGTACAGGCGGGTGGTGAAATCATCCCTGTCGGGCGCTGGAACGCTAACCCCGCGTGGTGGCAGACCAACTATGGTGGCTGGTGGTTGCAGTCGGGCGATGGGGATGTGCGGGGCAATTGCAGCACACTGCCCCTGGTCTCCTGGCCTTAATCTGAACCTTATACTGCCGGGGGCTGTGTTTCACCACAGTCCCCGCGCTGACCTCAGCATAACACTTCTGAAAACCGGATATTCGTCCCTATCCCAATGCTTAAACCAGAGGTAATCCCAATCATGAAACCTGTCCGTTTTCTCTTTTTCTCCACACTGACGCTTCTCTTCGGTGCCACCAGTGTTGTCGCGCAGGCGCTGGACTGTACGGCCATCTTCCGGGCAGCGCTGGCCGCTGCCTCCGAAAACTGCGCCTTTCTGGAGCGTAATCAGGCTTGCCTGGCTTATGGCAGCGTCATGCTGACGCTGAATGAAGGTGATGCAGCATCGCTTCAACCCGGCGACCGTGTGGATGCCAGCACCATCAGCACTTTGGCGCAGACCGCCGAAAGTGGCTGGGCGCTGACCATCATGCAGTTGCAGTTTAACCAACCGGACTCTGCCCCGGAATACAACAGTGTCCTTATGGTGCTGGGCAATGTCAGCCTCGATCAGCACCTGGTGGAAATGCAGTTTGCTGAGGCAGATGAGGAAATCCCCGGCATGTATGCTCAGATTAATGCAGGCCTAGGTGATGATGGTAGGCCATCACCGCTGCAATCCCTCTCGTTTGCGTCCACTTCTGGCTCCCCATGCGATGATGCACTGCCAAATGGCATAGTTATTCAAAGCCCAAATCTGACTCCTGCCGATGTGGCTTATCTGCCAACCCAGGTGCAGATCAATGACTGGCGATTCGCGCTGGGGTCAACCGTTTTCGTAGCGGTCGAACAGACCGGTGAAATGATTGCCGAAGTGTTCGAGCACTTTGCCACCGTCAGCGCAGAAGATGGCAGTATTCTGGTTGTGGCAGGAGAGGGTATCGAGCTGCCGGCTGACACCCCCAGCGTAAGCAATGAGGATGGCACGGTCGTCATTGTACCCCGCCCAACACCGGAAGAAAGCCTGTTTAGTGGCATCTGGGACGTCCTGTTTGGCGAAGAAGAAATCGTCAACCGCACTCCATCCAATTCACCTGGTTCAGGTCGTGTGGAATCAATCACGCCAGCAGGTCAGATCGTGCGTGATGGTATCTGGAAATATGAGGTTTACGACGACTACAGTTTTGGCGACTGTATTATGAACATCTGGAATGAGCAGCTTATCGTCGATTACATCATGCTGGATGAAGTGCTGGATGTTAGCGCCGATGGCCGCCCGACAATGATGCGGTTCTTCGATACGGACTATCAGCTTGATCCACACGAAGACGATTCAGGTGGTTATGAAGCCCGCAAGTGGGCATTGGGCAACATGATCTATGAGCAGATCACCCTCTACACTATGCCCTATTACATCTATGGCCGTTTTATCGGCATTATCCGCGATGAATACGCCGCGCGAAACTGTATCCACATCGTCCATTATTCCATCTCTTCCTGTCTGATGGACGTGTTCTACGATGATACGGCCGGTGATGGGGATTGTCCGGCAGAAATCCACACGGTCATGGGCACACGCTGAGACGCAGGTACAGCAAACGTAAACCGTTGTTCATTCCCAGCCGCTAACCAGATGACGAGTGACGGCACGAACACGCTGACCTATGATGCCATTGCCAACCTGACCAGCGATGGCGTGAACACCCACACCTGGGATCGCGCCAACCGCCTGCTGAGCGTGGACAGCCACAGCTATGCCTATGACGGCGATGGCCGCCGCATCCAGCAGACGGTGAGCAGCATCGTCACCGACTACCTGCTCGACACGCAGCCGGGGTTAGCACTGGTGTTGGCCGAAACCACAGGCGCGAACACGACCCGTTACGTCCACAGTCCGCGCGGGATCCACGCCCAGGAAGACCCCAGCGGCATCTGGACATGGCCGCTGCAAGATGGACTGGGCAGTGTGCGCAGTGTCGCCAGCGGTCTGGCGGTGAACGGGATGCAGCACTACGCGCCATACGGCGAACCCTTCGGGACACAGGGCAGCCTGGGGATGCCGTTCGGCTTCACGGGCGAGCAGACCGACGGCAACGGACTGGTCTACCTGCGGGCGCGCCACTACACGCCGAACCTGGGTATCTTCCCCTCCCTCGATCCGTTTGAGGGCGATCCCGGCAGGCCGATGAGCCTGAATGGGTATATGTATGTAGAAGGCAACACGCTCAATATGGTTGATCCCGGTGGGGAGTCGCCGGACAGAGGGGAGATGGAGCGATCTGACAAATTCCGTTATTCATGCAAGTGCGGGTGGCTGGATGCTGCACATATAGACTTTGGCGTTCCATTGGGGATGGAAGCTCTCGTAAATTGGCAAATTAACTGGTCGTTATTTCCTAATGCGACTCAAGACAGAATGCGGGCTATTTATCCCTGGTTTATCACAGCAACGGGTGTCAACTTTGGTAACTTAAACGCAGTAATAGATGAAAAACACCCTGATTACATACAACGTCCAAATGATATCGCATTAGGCATATGGATGGAAACACATGAAGAACTAGAGCGCAAACAAGGTGAGCCGCCAGTTTCATGGGTTTCAGACACATCTTTTTCAATAGAGGATTTGGTATCCGATATTGTTGGGTATGCAGCTTATAGAGCACAGCAAAGTTGGGTTAATAGTGTGCCTAGTGGTGAGCTTCTTGGGTCAATTGGTGCTCAAGCGGATTATAGTCCAACATGGAAAAACGCTTGGTTACAACAAGAATGTGGATTGCTTACCAAACAGCAATCTCTGGATATGCTTGACCGTTTTGAAAAGGCAGGAGGATTTCCAAAAAATCCTCATTGGACACCATTACCATTACCTGCTGGAGTTTCGAATCCGTATTGCAATAGTGATGTCACGGTGGAATTCCGAAACACCTCAATGTATCATTTGTTGACGACAGCTATCCCTTCGCACTCACGTGCGTGGTGGTGGGACTATTCCAATGGCCCGATTTCTCCATCTCGTTTGAAAGTGGCATATGTGGATCATAGGGCTAGAGAGTGGGAATTGATTGAGCGACATCTGTACGTGGTTTTACCTTCAGTATCGAGGTGTTGATAATGGCAAATAGTCTGTCACAAAAGTTCCACAAAATTGGCTTGGTATTCATATTGATGATGTTTGTTGTCATGAATATGATACATGCTGGTTTTGCTCAAGGAACACTAGAACCAAAATCAATAGCGAACATTCACAATCAGCAATCAGCTGATCCAACTGCATTCTCATGGAACACTGACGGTTCTAATTTTGCTATTGGATTCTCGGATGGTAGTGTTTCAGTTTGGACTATACCAGATGAGAAAAACACTGTCATAAATACGCTGATGATATTGAGTGAGGTTGATGAAAGCGTTACTTCTATTGCTCTAAGCGCTGATGGCTCATTAGTATCTGGAGGGTTTTCAGAAGGTGTTGTTCGAGTCTGGGATACATTGAATGGTGAACTCTTATTCGATAAAGATGACCATCGAAGGTGGGTACATTCTCTAGCATGGAGTCCAGACAATAAATTGCTAAGTAGCTCAAGCTCTGAAGAGACAATAATCTGGACTATGCCAAATGGTAATCAATTGTTTAGCATTCCTATGAGCTTAAGGCTATTAAGGTGGACTCCCCATTCCGATAGGTTAATTGGAAACACTATTGATACCCTTAGCTTAGTTTGGGATTTGACAACACACGACATTATGAGCCGTATTCACGCAGGAACTGAAACAGCCTTAAGCCCAGATGGTTCGAGGTTAGTTGGCGTACAAGGTAATCGGATTAGCACTTGGAATATAATAACTGGTCAAATGCTTGTAAGCGCAAGTTCTGGTCATCATGCGGGGATATCTTCTGTTTCATGGAGTTCAGATAGCCAACGACTCGCTAGTGGTAGTGGGATTCTTGGTAATGATTACACTGTGCGTATGTGGAATGCTGATAATGGAAATGAGGAAATTGTCCTTACTGGTCACGAGGATAATGTAATTTCACTGCTGTGGTATCCAGATGATAGCCACCTTGTAAGCGTGAGTTTTGATGATACGATACGTATTTGGGATACAATCACTGGGCGACTTGTAGGCACTTTCAGGATGCAAATCAACGACAAGGGTAAGATAGCGGTTAGTCCTAATGGAGAGTTAGTTGCTACGATTGATGGCGATGGGTCAGTGAATATTTGGGATATTTCAGTTCAGCAATAGCAACCTGCGGTTGGATGAATCCCCATACCTCCATACACATGGATAAGTCAAAACGGATATAAATAATCGTAGGGTCGAGGCATGCCTCGACCCTACAAAAATCATTCGTGTTCTAATTGGTTTCTCCATCATATCAATCAAACCTCAGTTATGGATAAGGAAAATGGGAGACCCATAGCGAAATTCGCTACTCTTTAGGTGTCTAAGCCGAAGAGAAAGGGTCTCCCAATAGGATAGTTCAGTTTAGTCGATTGTTCGTGGCCGTCGATGATTTCTGGCAAATCTTCCTCCCCCACCCTGACCCGCACGACCACCTGGCGCAGGTGTGGGCACAACATCAGGACGATCCCCAGCAGCAGGCGGTGCTGTCTACTCAATACTGCCTGGCTCATGCTCCGCATCTGGCGGGCTGGCTGAAGGATAGGATTTACGCCTCACTGTCGGATCGGCTGCTGCAAGCGCTGCTGTTCGGCGACGATCAGGCCGATGGTCGACTCGTCGCGCTGTGCCAACTGGCGGAAGCCACCGCCGCAACATCTCATCAGGTGCCAAACACACGCTTGGCTGCGTCACACTGGATAGAAGAAGTTGTTCACTTTGGCTAGCGCCATCCTTCAGCCCTCTATAGAGGGCTTTCTACCCTTAGCCCGGTGCTTTAGCGCCGGGCGCTGCTCGGCACCTCATCCCTGAAAATAGGGACATATGTCCACCTTTTTCCACCCCAAAACACCTATAATAGAAGTCCCTCCCTCCATAGCGGACACGGACTTAAGGCGAGGCTGAGGTTCAAAACTTATGCGCATAGCGGACGGCAGAAACCTGAAAGCGGACGACGGCAACCTTGGCGGCAAGAACGCCCTTGCTTGTTGCCGCCGCGCTTTTTCTTGCTGCCGCCGCCGCCAGCGGCAAGGTCGCCAAACGCGCGCTGCGCGAGGCGCTGGCACACTATGGCGTGCAGTACACGCCACGCCATTTCAACCGCCTGCTGCAAGCCGGCAGACCGACACGAACAGGCTGGTCTACCTGCGGGCACGCCACTACACGCCAAGCCTGGGCATCTTCCCTTCGCTTGATCCGTTTGAGGGTGTGATGGATAGGCCGATGTCGCTCAATGAGTATAGCTGGGTGGAAGGGCGACCAATCGACTTTGTGGATCCCACTGGCAATCGTCGAGGTTACCCGTCAGCCCGAAGCTGCGCCGGAAGTAACCGAAGAAGCTGATTAGCGAAGGAAAACATTGAACGGCGACTCATGTATGATGGATCGCTGTTTTTGATCGCATCACACGCCTATACCATCTCAAATTGTTCTGTCAGTATTTGGGTCTGCGGTATGCCAATTTCATCCAGCGCATCTGTCATTGCATCAATCATCGGCAGAGGCCCGCAGATAAAGTAGATCAGATCATCCGGGTTTTCAGGCAAATAGCGCCGTAATATCTCCGCATCAATGAAACCTGTTTCCCCTTGCCAATTGTCCGGTGGCTCTTCTAACACATGGATCACTTCAAGGTTCAAATGTTGCTTCAGCTCGTCCAACTCATCCCGGTACGCGATGGACTCCAGGTTGAGGTTGCCATAAAACATCCAGGCTGGTTTGCTGTTTTTACGGTCTTTCATGGTGCGTAACATGCTCATCATGGGCGGAGAACCGATCCCCCCTGCGATAAATACATAGCCGGGGCCATCATGACGATCAATACTAAATGTCCCGTGTGGGCCATCCACATAGACAACCGCATTTTCTGGCATATCGTCAATATGAGAGGTAAAGTCGCCAGCCTCCGCGATAGAAAACTCCAATCTTCCCGCTTGCTCTGCGCTGGATGCAATCGAAAATGGATGCTCGCGGATGGAAAAAGGAGTGCGTCGGAATGTCAGCCATGCGAACTGGCCCGGCATAAACTTAATCCCGGCATGATTGTAGGGTTCGATGGTGACTGTCCATACATCCTGCGCCTGAGGCTGAATATCGACAATTCTGTAGGGTCGTTGTGCCTGCCGGAGGGGTTTTAGTACACGGGTATTGAGGATAAGCCCTAGCCACAGCATCGTTAACACAATCCACAATCCCCGTTGCCAGGGCATCGCAAGGTAATAGTTCACCCCAAAGATGTGCAGCATGGCTGTCAACAACATCACCACTGCCAGCAGGGTATGCAAAATACGCCAATGCTCATAATTCAGTTTGATGCGCTGGCGATACACAGAGGTCAGGACAAGGCTCATCAATGCCACGAGAGACACCAGCCCGAACACCGCCCGCGCAGGTGCGGTGAACGGATTGAGCAGGCGTAGTGTATCCGGGTTGAAGATAAACAAGAGCAAAGGATGCGCCAGGATGAGACCGAAGCCGACGATAGAACTCCAACGATGATAGGTATAGACGCGGTCAAGTGGGAAGACGTGGGAAAACGTTTGTAGGCGCGCTGTGGGGATGAACTGCACGCCCACCAGCGCCAACCCGACAAAGCCAATCCCGACCGACAGCTCTCGCCACAGCTCTCTGGGTGCGGGTCGTGGTCCCGCCAAGATCACAATCAAGGGTGCGAATAGAATAGCAAAATAGAAGATCAGCCATAGCCACCGCCGTAGGGAGACTTTCATGGTGGATGTCCTTATGATTAGATTGCCGTCTGTCCGCCATCAATGGCATAGGCGACACCGTTCACGGCGGAAGCTTCTTCTGATGCGGCGAATGATTTAGCGGCGGCTTCACCGATGCCTGCCACGCCACCTGTGATCAATACAACTTTGTTTTTCAGTTTATCATTCTTTTACATTACAAACGGTGACCCGGCAGCAATTTTATAACAGGTTCGGCACAGGCAGATGGGTCACGTCGCCTATTGGTAGCGGGGTGTCTTGTCATGCGACAGAGGGTTGAGGAATGCTGATCACTGTCGCTTAGTGTCGATTAAACCCACGCCAGCTTACGTGTACTCGTGCGAGCATTTACCTTGGATGGGGTAGCCGTTAGCGCCGCGCCCGCAGTTCCTCAACCAGCGCGCGGTATCGACGCGCAGCCTATCTTGAGCAGCATCCGAATGGCAAGGGAATACTACCCCTTTACACCACCCAGGCCAACCAGGGGACCCCAGCCTACTCTACACAGTGGAGAGGGCTGGAGGTGAGGTTGTAGGGGCGCAGCGGTGCGTTAGCCTCCCTGTGGGATGCTGCGCCCTCCGAACGCCATTGTTTGATGAGTTCGCCAACAAGCACCCTAAAGCAC
>JBGSXK010000481.1:0-4110 GCA_041751455.1 Anaerolineae bacterium | reverse complement strand
CGGCACGATCTACCTGCTGGATGTGTCACGCGGCATCACCAGCATCATCCAGCTTACATACGATTGGGTCTACAGCCTCGCATGGTCGCCTGATGGTGAACACCTGGCCTTTGTCACCCAGGAGCAGGATCGAGGTCGCCGTCTGTTCGTGATGGATGCCGATGGCCGTCATGCGCGCCTGCTGACAGAGCACGGCGCAACCAACCAGCCAATCGCCTGGTCACCGGACGGCACCCATGTGATTTTCGAGTCGGCATCTACCACTCACACCACGATTAACATCGTGAATGTGGCGGACGGCACCACCCGCGCCCTGTTGGACAGCATCAGCGGTTCCATCACTGGCTTACGGTGGTCGCCCGATGGCCGTTACGCGGTATTTACCATGAGGCAGCCAGGTGAGGATACGCAGGATATTTACCGGATTGATGCGGAATGCATACAGCACGCGGATCGATGCGATGCTACGCCATTGACCCAAGACCCCGCCGCTGACCGTTCGCCTGTGTGGTCGGGCGATGGGCAGCGCGTCGCTTTTATTTCAGATCGCAGCGGTGGCCCGCGCGTCTACACGGTAGATGCTACCAGTGGCAGCGATGTACGCCCGGTGACAGACAATCTACAACCCTACGCTTTATCACTGGCGTGGTCGCCCAGCCAGCGCTGGCTGGTCTTTGGCGTGTCGCCCAGCGGCTTTGGCTCGCGCCTCTACCTGGCCGACACCACCTGTGAGGACTGCGAAGACCAGTTCCGGCGCATCACCCCGGATACTGCGGCGGATACGGCAGCGGCCTGGTCGCCGGATGGCCGCTGGCTGGCCTATATCACGCGCCGCTTTAACCTGATCGTCGATGTGGCTGTGCTGGATATACGCTGCGCGGAAACTGTCAACGGCTGTCTCGGCGCGGGCAGGCTGCTGACCAATGACACCATCCAGGCCTGGTATCCAGTATGGCGACCATAGTCATATCCGGCAGTGGTGGGAATGCGGTATGATTAGCGCGCAAACGGAAAAGCGGCGGCGTTGCTGCCGCCTGCAAACATTGGAAACGCGAGGGTAGAACGGTGGAATTTTCACAAATTTTGTTCCAGGCACATTCCGGGGTGCGCTGGTTGGTGGTGTTGATGACGTTAGTCGCGCTGGTGTGGATGCTGGTGGGGCTGCTGCAACAGCGTGCCTATGACCAGACTGCCCGCCGGGTGATGCTGGCGTTCAGTATTGTAGTGAGTCTGCAATGGCTGCTGGGGGTGATTCTGTTTGTGGTACAGGGTGATTTCAGTTCGGGCTATCGCTGGGAACATGCCATCACCCTGACAATTGCGGTGGCGGTTTCGCACCTGCACAACCGCTGGAAGAACGCGCCGGATGCTGTGCGCTATCGCAACAACCTGCTGATTATCGTGGCGGTGCTGGTGCTGGTGTTCATTGGGGTGGCGCGGTTGCCACAGGGATGGAGTTAAAGCCGATGGATAGGCTGGAATACTACAACAGCTTGTTAAAGGACGAGATTGTCCAGCGGCGCGAAGAAGGCTGTGATGTGGAGGGCTTTGCGGCCAGCGCGGCCAGCATCGCGGAGGCGGAAGCCATCTATAACGAGCTGCAAGCGCTGGAGCCGGGACTGGATTACGAAGAACCCTCGACGCTGGAAGCGATTCGCGCAGAGCGTCCGCAGGGGCAGCGCCGGATGCGCCTGAACCTGAGCGCGGATACACTGCGCGATAAAGTGTTGGGGGGGTGGCTGGGGCGCTGCGCGGGCTGCCAACTGGGCAAACCTGTCGAGGGCTGGCCCTATGCCCATATCCGTGTATTCCTGCAAAATCGGGACGAATATCCGCTTGATAATTATTTCGCGCAGGAATCCAAACGCGCCAACGGCGAACCCTGGCATGTGACAGGCAGCCTGGACGCAACGCGGGAGCGTATCAACCATGCCACACGCGACGACGATCAGGATTATACCCTGATGGCTCTGGTGCTGCTGCGTCAGCACGGTAAGGATTTCACCTCCGATCAGGTCGGCCAGAAGTGGCTGGATATGCTGCCCTATTATCAGGTCTATACGGCGGAGCGCCAGACCTATCGCAACCTCGTCGAAGGGTATACCTACCCCGAAAGCGCGACCCGTTGGAATCCCTATCGGGAATGGATTGGCGCGCAGATTCGTGCTGATGGCTGGGGCTACATTACCCCCGGCTGGCCAGAAAAAGCGGCAGAATTTGCCTTTAGGGATGCCGCAGTTTCGCATGTGAAAAACGGCATCTACGGCGAAATTTTCATGGCGGCGGTCATTGCAGCGGCCTACGCCACCGATGACATTCGCGAATGTCTGGAAACGGCGCTGACCGAAGTGCCGCGCCAGTCTCGCTTTGCTGAGATGGTGGCCGACTGTCTGCGCTGGTCAGATGAAGTGCCGGATTGGGAAGCCGCGCGGCAGAAAGTGGATGACAAATATGGTCATTATCACTGGGTGCATACGCTGAACAACGCGGCGCTGGTGCTGCTGGCGTTGCTTTATGGCGATCATGATTATGAAAAGACCATTGGGCTGGCGGTGCAGGGCGGCTGGGATACCGACTGCAATGGAGCCACCGCAGGCAGTATCCTGGGCGTAATGCATGGCGCACATCGTCTGCCGGAAAAATGGATCGCGCCGCTGAATGATACCCTGGTAAGTGGACTCTTCGGCCTACATCAATCCAGCATCCGCGCGCTGGCGGACGAAACATACCAATTCGCCCGCAAAATCGCGTTGTAAAGGCTGTAAAATGCTAAGGGAGCATGGCACGCTGTACTCCCTTTATGACGTGGTAGACGAGGAACAAAAAATGCCCCGACTTTTAAGAGGCAAAATGTGGTTAGGGCTGTGCGGCCTGCTGCTGTTGCTGGCCAGCGGCGGCCTGTTGACCGTGCAGGCACAGCCCACTGATGACAGCGAAATTGGTGTGGCGCTGGCATGGTATGACCTGCATCTGAAACTGGTGCAGACCACACCGGGATTTTCACCGCCTGTAGCCTCACGTGCTTTTGCTTATACAGGAGTGGCACTCTATGAAGCGGTTGTGCCTGGCGCACCAGAGTATCACACACTGGCCGGGCAGTTAAACGATCTGGATGAACTACCACAGCCTTCGCCAGGGGTCGAGTATCATTGGCCGACAGTTGCTAACAGCGCACTGGCGACCATCACCCGCTTTATGTATCCCCATGCGGGCGCAGAGAATCAGGCTGCTATAGCGGCGCTTTATGCGCGCTATGCGGCGCAGTATGAAGAGGAAGTTGAGCCGGAGGTGTTCAGTCGCTCGGTGACGCAGGGACGGGTGGTGGCTGATGCGATTTATATCTGGTCGCTGACCGATGGCGGCCATGAGGGTTACGCGCACAATTTCCCGGCCAGCTATGTGCTGCTGAACGGCACAGGCATGTGGCGGCCCACCACGGGCCGGGGCGGTGAATCACAACCTGCCTTGCAGCCCTACTGGGGTAACAACCGTCCGTTTGTGCTGCAAGCGGGTGACGAATGCGCCCCACCTGCGCCCCCGACCTATTCGGAAGACCGGGACTCAGAGTTTTACGCTGAGGCGGTGGAAGTTTACCGAACGGTCAATAATCTGACGATGGAACAGAGCGTGATCGCCAACTTCTGGGCAGATGATCCTGGCCAGACTGCGACTCCGCCGGGACACTCAATCTCCATTACCACGCAGCTTTTGCGGCAGCAGCAGGCGCGGCTCTCGCTGGTGATGGCGGGTGAAGCCTATGCCAAAGTGGGTATTGCGGTGGCCGACTCGTTCATTGGCTGCTGGAATATCAAGTATAAATACAACCTCCTGCGCCCGGTGACCTATATTCAGGCGGTAATTGACCCGAAATGGACTCCGCTGCTCAATACGCCGCCATTCCCGGAATATCCTTCCGGTCATTCAGTGCAGTCCAGCGCCGCCGCCGAAGTGCTGGTCAGTATGTTTACCGAGTCGTATCCGCTGCGCGACATCACGCATGAGGCGCGGGGTTTTGCGCCGCGTGCCTTCGAGACACTGTTGGCTTTTCCTGATGAAGCGGCTATCTCCCGGCTGTACGGTGGCATTCACTTTCGCTCGGCCATCGAGCAG
>JBGSXK010000480.1:0-3336 GCA_041751455.1 Anaerolineae bacterium | reverse complement strand
TCGATGTGCGCGGCGCGGTCTTCGTTAATCGTGGCGATGTCGAATACGGGCAGCAGGTGAATATGAGTCAGCCCAGCGTCGGCCAGCGCTTGCAGGTGTTTCATGCCGTTGGAGTCAGGATGCGTAAACGCGCGGAATGTGCCCCGATCTGCCTCTGGTACGGTTTCATCACGGATGCTGAAATCGCGCAGGTGCAGTTCGTAGATCACGATGTCTTCCGGTGCTTCCAGCACAGGTTTTTGAACACTAAGCCAGCCCTGGGGCATCAGGGATTCATCGGCCAGATCCACAATCTGACTGCGGGTGCTGTTCATTGAGAGGCTGAACGAGTAGGGATCGGTCACGATGTTGTTTTCCACCAACCCGGTGGACGGCACGTAGACTTCAACCTCATACAGGTAGAACTGATTGTTCCAACCCGCTTCGCCGGTGACTGACCATACGCCTGTCCCCTCGTCATAGGTCATGTCATGGATGGTGCTGGCGGTGTTCGGGTCGCTGTCCTCGAACAGATGCAGCGTCACGCTGTGGGCGGTGGGTGCCCAGACGCGCAGCGTGGGTATATCTTCCTCAAATGTGACACCGAGTGGGCCATCATAGGTGTAAAGGTCGTCTAATACACCGGGAAACTGAAGCGAGGTGGCATTAATAAGATTACCCTGATTATCGGTGGCAGAGAGGGCGAACTGACCTTTGAGAATGTCTGGCACCAGCGCCAGATCTTCCTCGCTGATTCTGAGCGCGAAGAAGTCCTTAAGGTGTGGGAATTTTGCCCGGATAGCATCGGTCATGCCATTACGATCATAGGTGACCATGATGGAACTGCTCCCCATGATACTGTCTTCGGTCAGTGACAGCCCGCCTTCAGGCGCATAATGCAGCTCATACACTGCGCCGGGGATACGCCCGATGTTCCACAGCAAGGTATCTTCTGTCACCCAATGGGCTTTTGCGGTAAACAGGTCGCCAGTAAGCTGAGAAGTATTTACACCACCGACTGTAATTGTCATGATTTTGGAGTTTGCATCCCAGGTAAATTCAGTTGCTGTACCATCTTCCGGCACGGTGAAGGTGATGTTCGCCCCATCACGTGCGCCATCTGCACCGTAATTTTCCGACCAACTCTGGTTGACGGCAACTTTCGCCTCATAACCGCCTGCGTTAAGAGCTGAAGTGGTGAAGGTGTAGATGCCATCCCCATCCGGGTCTTGCAGCCAGGAACGCAGACAGTCCGGTTGCCAGTCATCGGGGCACCCGATCTCGCTCTGGTAGCTGCCCGGCACGTTCGCGATAATGGAGTTTACGCTATCCGTGATCCAGTTGGTGTGGGTGCTGTAGAAGAAGCTGACGGTGGTATCTTCCTCCAGCACCAATGGAATATTCGGGCCATTTTGCTCAGCATTTGCACCATAGTTGAGATCCCAGCTTCCGTTAAGCGCCGCCTTGTATTCGTAACTTCCGGCAGACAACTCGAAGCTGGCTGCCCACAGGTCGTCAGCTTCGTCATAAGTAAGTTGCGTGATAGGGCATTCTGGCTGCCAGTCACCGGGACAGCCGAGGACGCTCTGGATCGTGCCTGCAATAGTGACACTGTCAGGTGAGGTGACTTCCTGGGCCGTTGAAAGAGTGGTTAGCCAAAACGTCAAGCCAATGGCAAACCATAAATATAACAGGAAACGCCATTTATCCTTATGCATCATACATAGCCTCTTAACCGTCTATTTAATTTACACGCTAAATTATAACGCGGCACAGGCACTTACGCTGATTTTTTAATGTGCCACAGAAGCATGCTCGGCCTATGGCGACAGCCGACAATGCGATTGATGTTATCACCTTTCCTAATAGTAAATGCGGATCCTAATCAGCCTGTCATCAACAGTATTCAAAGTGGTTCAGAACTTATAACGCTAGACGGATCGGCCCGTGCTGACTGGATGGCACGATTGTCAGTTATGTCTGGTTAGAAAACTCGTTCACTCTGAAAAGCAAGATGTAGGGTATTCTCTAAAGGTGTCTATTTCTGATTAACTTTGGTTGGGAAAGCAATGCTGGCAATCGTTCATGCATGTGCAATTGTAGGGTTGGATGGGCAGCTCGTTGAGGTGCAGGTGGATTTTAATCCGCGGGCGGGGGTACCCACATTTTCGATTGTCGGCCTGCCGGACTCTGCTGTGCGCGAAAGTAAGGAGCGTGTGCGGGCGGCCATTAAAAATTCTGCCATGCAATTTCCCAATAAGGGCTATGTGGTGAATTTGTCGCCTGCTGACCTGCCGAAACATGGGCCTGCTTATGACCTGGCGATTGCCGTTGGTGTGCTGGCTTCCACCGATCAGGTGCCGTTGACAGCGCTGGAAAGTGCGATGTTTGTGGGGGAACTGGCGCTGGACGGGCGAGTATGCCATGTGAACGGTGTAATGGAAATGACTTAAATGCTAGACTACCGGCGATCTGTGATACCGATAATCTGTTTGTCTTTTACCACAAATACTTTATCCCCCATCAGCCGCCGCAATACCTGATTTATCTCACGGTCTGAGAGTAACCAGAATTTTTCAATAGTTATCTGCCGAATATCTTCTAGTGCTGACTTTTGGACATGCTGGCGCTTTAGCTGATGGCGCTGCTCGGCTTCAAGATCAGCCGCCCGACGCTGCACGATTTCATACTGTTCCGAAAGTTTTTGCACATTGGTACGGTAACGCTCCTGAACAGCAGCAGGTGCAAGAGACTGCTCGTGAATAAGTGTGTCTATCTGACTGGACAACATCTCAAGGTGCTGCCGGGCGTGATCCAGTTGGTCAGTGCCTTGCACAGGCACAAGCTGAAAGAATTCTTCTAGGGACATGCCATCCAAAAGATACTGCAATTGAAGCGTGAGGTGTGTTTGAATGTCGGTATGGGAAATGTACTTTGTTTGGCCGCAAGCTACAGAACTGCGATTGTATTGATACCGGGATATACAGCGAACCCCCAAAGTGGGAGATTTTTTACGCCCTCTGTATATCACCATCGCACAACCGCATTCACCACACATGAACAGACTGGAAAAGCGATTTGTGTCATGGGGTCGCGTCCGTCCCCCGATGTCCGCTCGGCGGCGCAATTCAGCTTTGAGTCTTTCAGCTAACTCACCTGTTAGAACTGCCGGGATGGTATTGCGATAGATTTTGATAGGAGGCTTGCCATGGCGCTGCGGTGGGTCAAATTCTTCATCGTACATCCACCGTCCAGATTTAATGCCGTTGAAGTGTCGGCAAGTATGTCCCCAGAAATGTGGGTTCATGATCACAGAATAGAGTGTGCCGTAAGACCATTCTCGCCCAGTATGATCGG
>JBGSXK010000479.1:0-2528 GCA_041751455.1 Anaerolineae bacterium | reverse complement strand
GCGCTGCACAACACTGGCCCACCACGATAGAACTGCCCACGAAAAATGGCCTGCCAGTGATGTTCGATACGGCGTGGATCCTGGCCGATGAGATAACGCCCGATTTCATGCACCGCTGCTGCAACGGTCTGCGCGCGACCTTCAACAATTGGTTCACCCAGGCCAACGATGCCTTCGTCGGTGTGGATTTTCAGAAACAGCCAGCGCGGTTTGACAAAGATTGTTTCAAGTCTGGTAATTTTCATTTAAAGCACCCCTATGCGCGTGCAGGGGCAGGTTACAGGCCTACCCCCACCCCTGTGAAAATTTATTCTGAAGCTGCGACCCGGTTTTCGGGCATATTCTCCAGGCGAGTGAGCCAGTAATGTACATCGAATGTATCGTCACCGGTGAGGAAGCGCCACTGTTTGATACGATTGACGATTTCCAGCCGCCCGTCAGCATCCTCATACCAGGGTTCGCCTTTGCCCAGGATGGTCTGTACATCCTCTGGATCATGGCTTGAGCCGCCGTAAATCGTGCGGTGGGACTTCACATCATCGGTGAGATCGTCCGTGTTCCACAGGCGAAGCTGACGCACCTGAGGATTGAGGCGGATTTTATACATATAACGCTTACGATCTGTTTTGTTCTGCCGTCCACAATGCCAGATGCCATGATGCAGTGCCAGAATGGAACCGGCTTTACAGACCATCGGAATCTGACCGATGATGTTCTGATAACGGGCAATGTCCATTTCGTTGATGCGGCGGTACTGGCTGCCAGGGACAAGCAGTGTGCCGCCCATTTCCAGTGGGACCTCATGCGGGAAGTACATCAACTGGATGTCGAAGTGCATTCGCGTGTCAATAATCGAATCCCCATGCATCCCCTGCGCTTTGCCCTCGTTGGGCTGGCGTACATGGACTGCATGATGGTCGAACAGCGGGTCGGGGCCAACAAGACTCTCGATAATGCCCTGAATTTCCGGCATCCGCAGCATCCGGCCAATAGCTGACGGTTCGGGGTAGCATTGCGAAAGCGGTGTCCCGGCAGGCTGACTTGAGATCGTGCCCGCGTCGATTTCGGCCATCACGGCCTCATTGATTTCCTGCGGCACGAGTTCATCGAAGCGCAGAAAGCCACGCGCAACGAAGCTGGCAACCTGTTTGGAATTGAGCAGATACTGTTTGTCCACCATCAATTAATCTCCTCTAACTTTTCAAAGATAAACTCATTGGGCTGGAATGACGTGGTGTACTCCATATCAGGATAGGGCGGGATAAGCTGTGGAAACTGGATGCAGCGCCAGCCATCAAGCAGCGCGTCCAAGCCGGTTTTATAAGGTGGTGTGTCGCTATCGCCGGTGGTGTAATGTTCTCGACCTGTACCGTCGTAGATTGACCAGCCTTTCACGCTGCTGTCCAGCGCGGAATTTGCCAGGTACAGCACCAGAATTTTTTGTCTTAGTTTGCTCATGCTTACTCCATTAGCCATTGAAATGCCATGTTGCAGAGTTTGAGGTGAAACCTAGCGCGTTATGAATCGGCAATGCCGCCATCTTTATGAAATGCGCCATAATTGCCCAGGGTCATCTGACGTACCCTGGCTGTTGAAAAATCCGGTGGGCGGCGTTTGCAGGCCTCTTCGTCCAGTTCTACGCCCAACCCTGGTTTGGAGGGTGGCAGGATATGTCCATCCACAACAGGCAATGGCTCGACTACCAGACTCATGGCTTCCGGGGCATTGTCGGGGTCTACCATTTCCTGAATAACGAAGTTGGGCGCGGCAAAATCAATCTGAACGCAGGCCGCTGTCGAGATGGGGCCGTAGGGATTGTGGGGCGCAAGCCCGGCATAATAAACCTCGCTCATGGTGCCAATCTTGCGTAGTTCGCTGATACCCCCCGCATGACAGCAGTCCGGTTGCAGCAGGCTCGCCGCTCCTTGCTCTAAAATTTCACGGAAACCCCAGCGTGTGTAAAGGCGTTCGCCTGTGGCGACAGGGATGCTGGTCGCGCGTGTGACCTGGATCATCGCCGCCGGGTTTTCGGCTTGTGTGGGTTCTTCGATGAACAACGGATGGTATGGCTCAAAGGCTTTTGCATATTGAATTGCCATTTGTGGAGTACATCGCCCATGAAAATCCAGCAGGATATCCACGCTGTCGCCCACGGCCTCGCGCACAGCGCGCAGTTTGGCCTCGGCCTCCTTAATCACTTCGATGCCATCCAGAACATTAGTAATTCCCATTGGCACGGTTTTGATAGCTGTCCAGCCTTTAGCGACTTTGCTCAGGGCATTTTCAGCAGCGGCTTCAGGGGTTGCGCCGCCGAAATGAGTATACATGCGGACTTTCTCGCGGACTGGCCCGCCCAAGAGTTCGTAAATTGGCTTCCCCAATTCCTTGCCTTTGATGTCCCAGAGCGCCTGGTCAATGCCAGAGATGGCCGAGAGGCCGATCACGCCCATCCGCCAGAATGCGCTGCGGTAAAGCACCTGCCACAGATATTCGACTCGGCGTGGGTCTTCGCCCAGAATCATGGGCTC
>JBGSXK010000478.1:0-2309 GCA_041751455.1 Anaerolineae bacterium | reverse complement strand
CGGATGCTGCTGCAACAAATGCCGGATGCACCTCCAATGGTGCTTGCCGGACGACGCGGATGGTTATTTGATGAAACCATGACGCAGATTACAACATTGAATCTTGAAAAACATATCTTGTGGCGAGAAGATATCTCGCAAGAAGCCTTGCCCGCGCTTTATAATATGGCCTCAGTGCTGGTGATGCCCTCGTATTATGAAGGTTTTGGTTTTCCGGCACTGGAAGCGATGGCATGTGGGACAGTGCCGGTTGTGAGCAATCGCGCTTCGCTGCCAGAAGTGGTGGGAGATGTGGGTCTGCAAATCGACCCGGACGACCCTTCTACGCTGACACAGGCAATTTACCACGTCCTGACGGACAGTGGCTGGCGACACGCTATGCAGCAGGCAGGCCTGCAACGTGCAGCTACTTTTACCTGGGAAAACACCGCCAGGACAGCTCTCGCGGTGTATCGCACTCTCAATTGAGGAATTATGCGTCTCCTGATGCTCACCCCCACCCTGCCCTATCCTCCACATCAGGGCGGCGCGATAAGGAATTATGGCATTTTACATGGCTTACACACGGCAGGTCACAAAGTCAGCTTGCTGAGCTTTCATAGCGGAAACCCGTCAGTGGAGACTACCCCGCTGTTTGAACTCTGTCAAAGGGTAGAAACAGTGCCGTTCCCTCGGCGCTCCACATACCGTCGGCTGCGCGATTTACTGCTTTCTGCTCAACCAGACCTGACCCAGCGGCTGCGCAGTGAAGCCTTTAGCCAGCGTTTATGTACCCTGCTTGATGAAACACCTTTTGACCTGGTTCAGTTTGAAGGGCTGGAAATGGCACGTTTTTTGCCTATTGTGCGCCAGTACCAGCCAAATGCACGTTTATGTTATGATGCCCATAACGCAGAATACGCTCTGCAACAGGCCATCTCAGATGTTGATAAAACGACACTGCGCAATTTCCCGCTGGCACTCTACTCACAGATACAATCACGACGTATTGCCCATTTCGAGCATCTGACCTGCCAGCGAGTCGATCTGGTGGTGACGGTCTCTGGCGAAGATGCAGCCGCGCTTCAGGCTTTCCGCCCAGATGGCTGCGTTAAGACAGTTCCCAACGGAATTTTTGTAAACGACTATGAACATGGCAGTGAGCAGCTTGACCTGGGCACGAATGTCATCACCTTTACAGGCAAGATGGATTACCGGCCCAATGTCGATGCAATGCTTTGGTTTAGCAGCGCCATCTTTCCTGAGGTACGGCGCAGTGTAACCGATGCACAGCTTTATATTGTTGGCCAGAAACCACATACACGCCTGGAAGCACTACGTGACAATCCTCAAATTCAGCTCACAGGTTGGGTTCCAGATATTCGTCCTTTTCTATATGCCGCCGATGTTTATATCGCGCCTTTACGTATGGGCAGTGGCACACGCTTAAAAATTCTGGAAGCGATGGCTGCCGGGCGCGCTGTCGTCGCTACGTCGGTAGGCGCAGCAGGACTGCCAGAAGAAGTACGCCAGGCCATGCTGATCGCCGACAGCGAAGCCCAGATCACAGAAGCTATCGTACAGCTTTTACAGAATCCCGGTCAGCGCACCACATTAGGGGCAGCAGCACGACAGGCCGTAAGCCAGCGTTACGACTGGTCACTGCTCATCCCACACCTGCTAGCCGCTTATAAGGAAATCGGGCTTGAATAGAGAAGCGCTTGTCATTCGCAATCGCAGCATGACCCGCGCTTACCACAAATTACCGTTGAAGCATCAGGTCAGGCGCGGCCTGCTGCGTTTAGTAGCGGGTTTGCCTATTCTCCCACTAAAAACTGCCGGGATTAACCGTATCCTGCTGATTCGCCCCGACCACCTGGGGGATGTATTACTCACAACCCCCGCCATCCATGCACTGCGCAAGGCACTGCCTAAAACAGAGATTCACGCGCTGGTCGGCCCCTGGTCAGCCAATGTGCTTGCCAGCTATCCCGATATTGACCTTGTGCTGACCCTGCCATTTCCAGGCTTTAGCCGTCATCCTAAAGACAATTGGCGCTCACCCTATCAGATCGCCTGGGATTCCGCCCGGCACTTACGGCGTATCGGTTATAACAATGCCATCATCTTCCGCCCGGATCACTGGTGGGGTGCGATGGTGGCACATCTGGCAGGAATACCAGATCGGATTGGTTACAATCTTAAAGACACCACCCCTTTCCTGACAGACAAACAGCCCCATCAGCATACCCATGCAGTGCTGCAAAGCCTGAAGTTAGTTCAACGCTGGACAGGGGCACTCAGCCCTCAGGAGGTAGTCTATCGTTTTC
>JBGSXK010000477.1:0-2818 GCA_041751455.1 Anaerolineae bacterium | reverse complement strand
TTGCCCACATGAAGCTCACCATTGGGGCCATGCCAGGCGGGAATACGATGACCCCACCAGAGCTGACGGCTGATGCACCAGTCTTCGATGTTTTCCATCCACTGGAAATACACCTTCTCAAAACGCTCAGGTACAATTTTTACCTGCCCATCGCGCACGACCTCGATAGCTTTTTCTGCCAGCGGTTGGATTTTCAAAAACCACTGTGTACTTATCATAGGTTCAACGATTTCGCCTCCACGCTGACTGCGCGGGACAACGTGCACAATATCCTCAATTTTGATAGCTAAACCTGCCGCTTCCATATCTGCCCACAATTTTTTGCGGCACTCAAAGCGGTCTAATCCCGCATATGGACCAGCATTTTCGTTCAGGCTGGCATTGCGGTTCATGATGTTAATGATCGGCAAATTGTGGTTCTGGCCGATCAGGTAGTCGTTGGGATCATGACCGGGTGTAATCTTCAATGCCCCTGTGCCAAACTCCCGATCTACATATTCATCGGCTATGATGGGAATCGGTCGGTTGAGGATAGGCACAAATGCCTGCTTACCGATCAGGTGCCTGTAGCGCTCATCTTCGGGATGTACTGCTACTCCGGTGTCACCAAGGATGGTTTCCGGTCTTGTGGTCGCCACGGGAATGTAAGTGTCACCCTCTACGGGATAACGGAAGTAATAGAGCTTACCCGGTTCTTCCTCCCGTTCCACTTCCAGATCAGAGACGGCAGTCTGCAATCCAGGACTCCAGTTCACCAGACGTGGGCCGCGATAAATCAAGCCCTGCTCGTAGAGGGTGATGAACACGTACTGCACAGCTTCCGAAAGGCCGTCGTCCAATGTAAAGCGTTCACGATCCCAATCGCAGCTTGCGCCTAATCGCCGCATTTGGTCGGTAATCCTGCCACCATATTTCTCTTTCCATTCCCAGGTGCGCGCGAGGAATTCTTCGCGGCCAATTTCCTCACGGCTGGTGCCCTCATCGGCCAGCATCTTTTCTATCTGAAGCTGTGTGGCAATGCCCGCGTGATCTGTGCCGGGTACCCATAACGCGGCTTTACCACGCATCCGCTCATAGCGAATCATCAGGTCTTCCAAAGTCGCAAACAACGCATGGCCAATGTGCAGCGCACCGGTCACATTGGGTGGGGGAATACTGATAACAAAGGGTTCGGCATCTTTATCTGCCACTTCCGGCTTGAACCACCGGTTGGTTTCCCACCATTTATAGAGGCGGCCTTCTGCCTCGGCAAAATCAAAGTTCTTTGACATCTGCTTTTTGCTGGTCATGGCCTGGTATTGTCCTTCTTCAATTCATGATCCCTGCAGCGATAAAATAAAAAATCCTTTCGCCCTCAAAATATCAAGGACGAAAGGATGATCTTCCGTGGTACCACCTTGTTTCTGCGCCAAGACTGGCACAGCTCTCAAGTGCTGTAACGGGCGTAACCCGGCCTCGCTTACTTGCTTTCAGCGGGGCAGCTCCTGGGCGACCTTCAGCGCATTCTTACGAGCAGGCTCTCAGCCGGTGACCTGCATTCTCTTACGTAGAGAGGGAGCGCTTACTCCTCCCATTCAAAGCTTTTTATTATTGATGACGAACAGTATAGCATGATTTCAGAGCCAGCGTCAATCCTATGCTTGCTGATCGTGCAGCATATTGTGGATACGATCAGCAAGCATCTCAATGGCCACTGTATTAAATCCACCTTCAGGAATAATGATATCGGCGTAACGCTTACTGGGTTCGACCAGATTAAGATGCGTAGGGCGCACTGTCTTGAGATACTGGTTAATCACTGACTCTGTGGTACGGTCACGATGGGCAATATCCCACTGTAAGCGGCGTATAAAGCGGACATCCGCATCGGTATCGACGAAAATTCTGACATCGAACAACTCACGCAGTTCAGGTAAGGCCAGTACCAGAATACCCTCAACCAGGATAATTGGCTGCGGTTCCGCCCTGCGTGTTTGGGCACTGCGCTCATGGCTTGTGAAGTCATAGATAGGAACTTCAGTTGGCTGTCCTTGCTGAAGTTGTTTGATGTTTTCGACCAACAGATGGGTGTCGAGCGCGTCGGGATGGTCAAAATTACGAAGGTCGTGCTCGTAGAGTGGAATATGCTTGATATTTTTATAGTAGGTATCGTGAGGAAGATAGACAATATTGCGTTCGCCCACACGGTTGAGAATGGCGTTAGAAATCGTGGTTTTACCTGCGCCTGTGCCGCCCGCGACAGCGATAGTCACTGGTTTTTGTCTACCTGTCATGGGTTACTTTCCTTATGGTATAAAAAAGCCCGTAACAAGGGTTATGTTAACGGGCTGGAAGAAAGCCACCCATGGGACTTGAACCCATAACCTCACGCTTACGAAGCGTATGCTCTGCCATTGAGCTAGGGTGGCAATTGCATGATATTATAACAAGCGGCCTATAGGCTAGCAAGACTTAATGCCGGAAATGCCGTGTCCCGGTAAACATCATGGCGATGTGAGCCTGATTGGCGGCTTCGATCACTTCGCCATCCCGAATTGAGCCGCCGGGCTGTATTACGGCTGTCACCCCGGCAGCAATGGCAGCTTCCAAACCATCCGCAAAGGGAAAATAAGCATCAGAAGCCAGAACTGCGCCATTGGCCTGTTCACCGGCTTTACTGACAGCGAGGTATACTGCATCAAGACGGCTGGATAACCCTCCGCCGATGCCCACGGTTCGTCCAGCATGTGCCAGTACGATCGCATTGGATTTGACATGGTGGACGGCCTTCCATGCGAATTGAAGTGCCGTGATCTCTTCAGGGGTAGGCTTGCGCTCA
>JBGSXK010000476.1:0-11595 GCA_041751455.1 Anaerolineae bacterium | reverse complement strand
AACTGCTGGATGAAGCCGGCTGGACAGACAGCGATGGTGATGGCATCCGTGAATGCAATGGCTGCCTCTATGCGGAAGAAGGCACCCCACTGGCCTTCGAGTTCCTGACTAACGCTGGTAATACCTCACAGGAAGCCATGGGCACCATCCTTCAGGATCAATGGGGTGAGGTCGGTTTCGATGTGAATTTCCAGCCGATTGACTTCAATGTACTCGTGGAAACTTTCCAGGCACAGACCTTTGATGCTGTCAGCATCTTCTGGGGCTTCGACTTCCCGGCAGACCCGGACAGCGAGTTCAGCGGTGTATTCGCGCCGGAAGCAGATGTGCTTGGCGCAGGCTTTAATGCCACATCGTTCAGCAACCCGCGCGTCAATGAGATCGTCGAAGAAGCCCGTGCACTGCCTGGCTGCGATGAAGAAACCCGCGCCGAGCTGTACCGCGAGGCTTATCGCATCCTGCACGAAGAATCGCCCTGGATCTGGATCGGTGGCGCACAAACGCTCCGCGTTGCGCAGAACAACGTCGCCAACTGGAACCCGCTCGACCTGGCAAGCCCGCTGGAATTCCACAGCGTACACGAATGGCAGATTTCTAACTAAATCTGCCTCCAGCAAGTCTGTACCCCTCACCGTTCTTACAGCGGTGAGGGTTACTTTAATAAATAGACTTACCAAACTTCGGTTGTTAAGGTTTTCAGGTGTTTAAGCATGTTAAAGTACATCATCCGCCGTCTGATCCAGGCGATCCCTACCTTTTTTGGCATTACGCTGCTGTCTTATCTGCTGATGGCTGGTACGCCCGGTGGCCCCGTTGCAGCCCTGGCCTTCGGTGCGGGGGCACAGTCTCCTGCCCAGGTTGAGCGCCTGCGAGCGCAACTTGGTGTAAATGACCCCATTCATATCCAGTATCTCCGCTGGCTGCTGGGCGATGACTGGATGCGTTGGGACGCAGATGGCGACGGCATTGCAGATCATGCCATCCTCATCCCACTGGATGCCACTGGCGATGGTGAACCAGAACCACCCGGTGAACGGCGCGGCATTTTACGTGGTGATTTTGGACGCTCTTTTGTGTTCCGCAGGCCTGCAATTGATATCCTGTTCGAGCGCCTTCCGGCGACTCTTGAATTAGGCCTCTCCTCGTTGGTTGTAGGGGCCACGGTGGGTATTGTGGTGGGTGTGCTGGCTGCTGTAAACCATAAAAGGTTTTTTGATCACATTACACGTGTCGCTGCTGTGCTTTTTGATGCTATTCCCAATTTTTGGTTGGCACTTATCCTGCTGTTGTTCTTTGGCTCTGTACTACAAGTGCTTCCCCTGGGCGGGCGTTGCAGGACTACCATATCAGACACCTGCCCACCCATCCATAACCGATTGGAATATCTGCTTCTACCCACCTTTGTGATTGCAACAGGTATTATTGCCACATACTCACGCTTTGCACGGGCTTCAATGCTCGATGTCGTCTCCCAGGATTATATCCGCACCGCACGGGCAAAAGGTCTTTCTAATCGCGCTGTCTGGTTCCGACATGGGGCGCGTAATGCGCTGATCCCGATTGCAACCTTCATCGGCCCGGCGATTACGTTTATTTTGAGCGGAGCGGTTATTACGGAGAAGATTTTTTCCTGGCCGGGGGTCGGGCGCACAGTTGTGGATGCAGTCACTGGGCGTGATTATCCTATTGTGATGGCTGTGGTCATATATAGTGCGCTTGCCACTATCGCAGGTTTCCTGCTGTCAGACATTTTGTACGTTATTATTGATCCGCGTATTCGCCTGGATTAAGTGAGGAATGAAACATGAGTAGCCAGGCTCAGGCTCGTGGTGAAATCAGCAAACTGGATGCCAGCCAAGAACGTTACGTCAGCCAATCGTTGTACCAGAAAGGCCTGCGCCGTCTGCGACGGGATCGCCTGACGATGTTTGCCATCGGGGTGATTGGGGTGCTGGCATTACTGGCGATTTTCGCTCCATTTATTACCAATAATATTCTGCAGATAGACCCCAATAAGACAGAACCTTTGAGAAATTACTTGCCGGTCGGCACGGAGGGTAACATCCTGGGCACTGACAACCTGGGACGCGACCAGCTCGCCCGCCTGCTCCACGCCGGCCGTGTATCACTGGGTATTGGCTTCTTTGGGGCGGTCATCACGTTGACCATCGGTATGGTACTGGGTATTGCCACGGGATATTTCGGCGGCATCTTCGATGATCTGATGAACTGGCTCATTACCACTATCGACTCGATCCCGGCGCTGTACCTGCTCATTCTGATCGCAGCGATCTTTCGTCCTACGGCAGAGGCGCTGGTCTTTGCCATTGCCATCATCAGTTGGACAGGCACCACCCGCCTCATTCGCGGCCAGACTTTCCAGATACGTAACCTGGATTATATCACCAGCGCGAGGGCATTGGGGGCTTCATCATGGCGCATCATGTTTTCGCATATTTTCCCGAATCTGATCTCAGTCACCACGATTGCGCTGGCACGCTTCATTGGTATCCTTATCCTCACCGAAAGCGCCCTCAGTTTTCTCGGTTTAGGTGTCCAGCCTCCTACCGCAACCTGGGGCAATATGCTCAGCAAGTCGCAAGAGTTTTTTAATCTGGGGCCGCATCTGGTCATCTTTCCCGGCTTGCTGATTTTCATTACGGTATTGTGTTTCTATATCATCGGTGATGGGGTACGTGATGCCTTCGACCCACAGGCATCCGATTGAGGATTCATAAAACAAATGAGGCGGGCATTACCCGCCTTTTTATTTTAACTGGTGCGCTGGCTCTGGTATTGGGCTTCCAGGCGTGCCTTGAGTTCATTATGTCCGGCAGTCACACGATCAAGCTGACTGATAGTCTCTGGCACAAGGTTGCCCAGATTGTCCCGGTCGCCGTTCGCATAAGCCTGTAAGCTGTCAATCGCCGTATTCATGGTTTCTACAAAGAGCAGATGAATATTAACCACACAGTCCGGCGCAGCGGTAATGTTGGCTGCATCACGCACTCGCGCCATCCGCACCACAGTACCATGCAATTCACCGCGCTGCTGGTTAGCAGCAGTATTCACAGCGCTCAAAAATTCAGAAACGAATAATTCTGTCGATTGCAGCCATGTATCCAGCGCCTCAGTTCGTACACAGTCCCCCTCAATACGCAGCGGCGGCGGCGGCGGCAGCGTGAGTGGAGGTGCAGGCGTGGTTTCTGCCCCCTCACCCAACGCACATGCAGATAAAAACAGCAGCAACAATACAGGTAGCAGCCTGTAAATCCAGGTCATCTGGCCTATCTCCTTGACAAAGGCGCTCAATTCAGCCTAACACGAGGGTGATACACTGTCAATTTGCCATTCGCTTAATTTTGCCTACAATCAAAGAGAATATGACCAGAGGAGAAATATCCTATGCCCCAGCTACTCAGCCGCAGAGATGATGCTGGATGGTTAACCCCTGCCATGGCCGATATTCTTACGCAGATGCCCCTGCACCTGCCTACTGAAGAATTGCTGCGCGCGCAGATGGGGGAATTACAGCAAAAACTTGCTGATCATGAAGCCCCTGTGCGCATCGTTGATGTGCGCCCTTCTCCCTCGCAGATCCTGTACATCGCGCGACCAGAGCCAGTAGGACGTCTGGGCAACCGACGGCCTGTCACTGCTAACGAGGTACGCCGTGGCCTGGGAGCCATCGCAGAGCAACATAAAGAGTGGATTCTCGGCTTTTTAAATCGCCTGAACGACACTGATGACAGCATGGGTATTCTCCTACGCACGGAACAGCACCAACCCCTGCAACTGCGCCAGCTTCTTATCAGCAATACGTATATCAACCGTCCCTCCACGCTGGCCGTGGTGTTAGGCGTAGCCCTACAACAGCAGGCAATTATCCGTGATCTGGCCTCGCTGGGTCATTTGCTGGTGATTGGTTCTGAGGCAGGACGCCAGCATCTTATACACCAGATTTTGCTCACACTGCTCCTTTTCAATACCCCGCCTGAACTGCGATTAGCCTTTGTGGGCAATAGTGTAAAAACCTATCGGAATCTGGGGCAAACACCACATACGCTGGGGCACCTGATTGAAGCAACGGAGCAGGGTATTCGGTTGCTGGACGGTATGGTCAAAGAGGGGGAACGCCGCCGGCAATGGCTACTGGAACAGGGCGTGGAGACATTGGCAGAATATAATGCCCGTCTGCAAAATCAGGGCGAGACTGTGTTACCGCGAATTGTGATACTGTTCGACTCCCTCTCGGATGTCAACTGGCAATCCGAGCGTGAGCGCTGGTTGCCCGCAGTTTATGATCTGCTGGTGAATGGGGCACGAGTGGGTATTCACCTGCTGTTGACGGCAAACCAGCCGGAAGACCCCCCCGGAGCTGATTGCAGAGACCATTAAAACTCAGATCGTTATGCGTTCCGCCAATCCGGCGCTGGCGGAGGAGCTTAAATACATGCACAGCTCTGCGCTGCGCTTTATTGATGCGTTTCTTGTGAGCAACGAAGGTGCACATGGTGAGGATCAAATTACACCAATAGAGCTCTGCACTGTGAGCAAAGAGGACATCCAGCGACTGGTCGCTTACTGGCGGCAGGTGAGCATCCAGCGCTCACAGGAAAGTGTACCCCAGGAACGCACCGGATTTACAGGAATGCTGCGGGAAGTGACCGAAGAGCGCCAGGAGAGCGCCCAAATACCTGCTTCACCCGCCGCACCGCGCGCTGTCGCCAGTACCCTGGCACGCGCTACTTCGACCCTTTCCGGCAACACAGACGAGCGCACACTCAACCAGGCACAGGCACTGGCCGCTTACCTGGGCTGGATGGGACTTGGCCCGCTGCGCGATGTGTTAGGCCTCTCCGCTGCCGAAGCGCGTACCGTACTCGAAACACTCCAACAGCACGGCGTGATTGAAAGAGGGGATATGACAACCCTGCGCTTTATCCGTCTGGCCGCCAATCCGATGGGAAAAGACAGCCCAGGCTGATGATTGCTTACTGGCCCGGCGTGAAGGTGCAGGAATTATAACTGCTGCCCAGGATGACCTCAAAATCAACTTCACGGTCCGGGTCAGGGTTAATACGTATGTTTTCCAGCTTCACGTTCAGAATTTGCGCAATCCGGTCGCGACTGCTGCCTTTTGTACCGCCTTTATAATCGACCAGCACCGTATCCGTATAATCCATTGTGTCCGCGCTGCCATAGGCTCCTGCCCTCAGACCACTCCATCCAAGCCGCTCTGCGGCGACTCTATCCCATTGCTCATGCGCCGTTCCGTTATAAACTCTGATCTGTGCTCCTTCCAGCGTGATCTGGCTGGTGGTGGGAGGGGTATAAAAATCGACCAGCAGCGGCAGCAGGGTGTCATACATAGGAAGCTGGACATAATCACCACTTGGAGTTTGCCAGGGTGTCGTATGGTAAGTACGGACGAGGACAAAATTCTCGATCATACCGGGGTCAAGATTGAGCGCCAGCGGCAGTAAGCCGAGTACATCTTCAAAACCAAGGTTGGTTTCGACAAGCTGTGATCCCTGATTCCAGAGCGCGGGCAGGTTAGCCAGTTGGCCGCTGTCCCGTGCTTTACGCCAGATTGCCCGCAGAATTTGCTGCTGTCGCCTGCCCCGGTCAAAATCGGTGGTGTTATCACGCGCCCGCGCGTACCACAACGCCTCCGCCCCACTCAGGTGATAATAACCTACATCCAGCAGGTAATTTCCATCTTCATCAATTCGCTGCGCCGCAGCAGGCACTTCCGCGCCAATCAGCCGCAGATTTTCAATCGCACAATCGACGGCGATATTAATCCCACCCAGAACATCAATCACCTCTTTAAAGCCGGTCAGGTCAATCATCGCATAATAATGCACATTGATGCCAAAGTTGTATAGAATCATCTGCCGCAGCAGTTCAAATGTCCCATCATTCCACCCGCCAGACTGTCCCCGCATATAGGCCAGGTTAATACGCTGCATCCCCCAGGCCGGGATATACACGAAAAGGTCACGCGGCAGGCTCAACATAGAGACAGAATTAGTCGTGCGGTTGACCGAGAGGATAATCATGGTGTCCGTGCGCAAAAAACCATCATCGGTAATCTCGCCGTCGTCGCCCATCAGCAAAATATTCAACAGGTCATTCCCCTGGCGATCAAGCGGCTCAACACGGGGAGGAATAGCTGTCACATCCACCTGATCAGGGTCAGGATCACCTAAAAACATTACCGTAGGTAGCGGGCGCGTTTCGCCCGCAGGCGGCAGGGTAGAAGTTACCGCAGGGGCTTCTGGCTGGGTGTCCTGCGGTGGGGGTGTTGCTGCGGGTGCTTCCTCAGCCGGAGGGGTATTGGTGGCAAATTGCGCAATAGGTACGGGGGCATTCCCCTGCTCGTCTACTGTACGATACGCTGCAAATGCCAGCCCGCTATTCGCTCCTGCGAGTTGTAAGGCAGCACCCTCTACCGCTGGTGTGTGGGTAGCTAAGGTAGGCGCAAGCGCAGTCGCTGTCTGCGGATAAATTTCACGACGTTCCTGCGCTTCGCGCTGCTCACCCAAGTAACGTGTAAGCGATTGTGCTACCCCATAACCTGTCCATAGGATCGCAAGAACAAGTACCACGGGAAGAAAGCGGAATGCTACAAAATTTAAGAATCGCCGAAAGCGCGAGGGATAGTGAGCAGACATAGATACCCCGTAAACTGCTGAAAATCGCGCTTAGTTTAGCTTAGTTAATGGCCAGATGCGATACTCAGTCGAAGACCATAGGGATAACGCAGGTTTCCGCCACGTCCATACCTGCCGCATCCACGACCCGCAGGCGTACCCAATGTAAGCCACGCCCATAAGCATTTGAGTCTATCGTGCCCAATTCACCGTTTTGCACACGACGGTCATGCTCAGCATAGACATCATAGTATGTGGCGAAATCTGGCCGCACTTCCAGGCGATAAGCCGCGAAACGGCCGCCAGCCGCCGTACCCATCAACTGGAACACACCCCGTACCCGCTGACCGCTCACCGGGCTGCTCACCTGAGCATTAGGGTCTGTGCAGCCTTCCGCTGCAAGAGTGCCCAATACACTGACTGTCACGGGTGGACGCTCATAAGGGTAAGGCTGACGCGGCACATATAAGACGTTGCCGGGGTTTATCGCCGAAGCGCGTGGCAGACAGTTGCCCGATTGCAGCTCATCCGCCGTAATCCCCACCGCTCTGGCCACAAAATCCAGTGTGTCTCCGGGACGCACTACATAGATTGACCAGCCATCTGGGGTAGCACATACTCCAGATGGGGTAGATGTGGCCGAAGGTGAGGCGGTCGATGTGTGTGTTAGAGTGAATGTTGCAGCAGGTGTCTCGCTGGGACGTCGGGTCACCGTCGGCGTTGCTGTCGGGCGTGGAGTATTGGTGTCTGTCGCGCCAAGTGTAGCACTCGGCTCTATCGTGGTGGGGCGCAAAGTAGGCGTATCGGTGGGCTGTGGCGTATCAGTAGGAACCGGCTCCTCCGTTTCAGGCTGATCCTGGAACGGCGTAAGAGTGGTTAGCTCCTCTTCTTGGGCCACTACTACAGCAGTCGGTGATAATACCTGAGTGACTAGCGGGGTTTCACTCCCCGCGCCAGAAAGCGAAAGCACAATCCCAAAAGCCAGTGCAAAGACCAACGCGCCGATAGCCAGAATAGCGACAATGACTTCATTTCCAAGATCACGCTGCATCATTAATGCTGTGCCTCTAGTGCGGTTTCCAGCGGCAGCGCAAAATTAAACGCGCTTCCCACGCTCTGACGACTCTCCAGCCACAGCACACCCCCATGCGCTTCAATCAAAGCCTTCGCAATTGCCAGTCCAACACCCTTATCGCCCAACCCCTCAATAAGTGGATTTTCAGCCTTGTACTTACGACTAAAAACCCGTGCCTGATCTTCAGGGGCGATGCCTCCACCGCGATCCTCCACTGAAACAAACAGGCTATCTACAAGACTCCGGGTTCCATTACGGGCCAGGTTCGCAGGTTGCCGCCGTGCAGTGATGAAAATTTCACTGCTTGGTGGGGACGCATGATAGGCATTTGCCAGTAGCTGGTCTATAACCTGGTTAAGTGCGTCTTCGTCTGCCGACACCCAGGGTACATCTTCCGCCAGATCGAGATGCACAGTTAATCCTTTTTCGCGGAACTGGCTGCCAGAGCGTGTAATCGACTCTTCGATCAAGCCAATCACATCAACGGACTGCGGCACCAGCACGAGTTGACCATTGTCCAGCGCAGTAATACGCGTCAGTTCATCCAGCATCGTCCGCAGGCGCACGACATTCGATGAGACCCGCTGCAGGAATTTGTGCTGCATCTCGCCCAGGATTCCGGCAGATTCTGCCATCAGCAAATCCACATAACCCACAATCGATGTCAATGGGGTACGCAGTTCTTGTACCATCCCTAACACAAGCTCACGATCCCCCTGGGGCTGGCTGGCCGATATGTGCTGAGCGCTGCTCTGCAACTGCACCATCTCCATCCGGTTTTCTAGCGCCGCCAGAGCACTGCGTGCCTGATTAAGTTCGTGCTCCAACTGGTTGCGCTGCTGGGTCAGCTCACGGATCATCTCGGTCATCGAACCCATCCCATCTGCACCCAGGCGCTGTAAACGCTCCCTATCCCCTTCCACACGTGCGAAAAGTTGATCGCGTTCATTTTGCAGCACAGTTTTCTCGGCTTCCAGTGCATCAATCCGGCTGAGCAGGTCACTGCGCTCATCGGCCAACTGCTGATGTTCCTGTCGCAACCGTGCCTGAATCTCATACGCTTCTTCCAGCTCCAACCGATATCCATCACGCTCCGCCAGCACCCGCGCCCGGTTCTCTTTTATAGTTTCCACTTTCCCGGCCAATTCATCACGTTCGCCACGCAGTTGATCGCGCTGCTTTAGTGCAACCTCGCGGTCGCTCGCAACATGCTTCAGTTCATTCTGCAATACCTGGAATTGTTTGTCCCGTTCCTCCTGTTGCTTGATGTTCGATTCCAGATGTGTACGTTCCGTCAGCAGCGTATCCCGCTCGCGTCGCAGCGCGTCATAACGTGCCTGAAGCGCGGCACGCTGTTCGTGCATCTGCCCCACAAGCTGCACCAGCCCGGTAGGGCCGTTTTCGATCCCCAGCGCGTTTAACTGCGCCTCAATATTGCTGATCTTGCTCTGCAACTGGTCACGTTCCACTTCCAACCGTGCACGGTCATTGCTCATGGTACGCAGCATATCCTGTACAGCGCCTGGAATCAGGCCGCCACCCTGCCGCAGTTCGTTTAACTGCTTTTGCAGGTTTTCGCGCTGGGTCATCAAATCATCTTTTTCATGGCGCAGCACGTCGATCATCGTGTTAAAAACATCTTCGTTATAGGATCCGGTCGCTCCGGCCAGCGTTGCCTCGGCTTCCTGCAAACGCGCCAGCAGTTGGTTACGCTCGGCTTTAAGTTGTTCCTGTTCCTCATGCAGCACAAGAATCCGCTGCGAGATGGATAGGCCTTCCTCAGTATCTTCCAGCAGCGTGGTCATCCGACTGCGTTCATCGTCCAGTTCCAGCGTAAGCTGTTTTACCTGATGGCTAAGTGCTGAGATTTGCTCACGCGCCAGTTCCAGACTGGCCGCCATCTCCTGGCGAGCAGCACCCATCTGTTCATCCGCGATTTCATCAATGGGAACACCCTGAAGCATAGCTTCAATCGCTCGTTCCTCAGCCTTGTGCCGGGCATCATTGGCCTCAAAGCTCAACGCCAGCAGCCCGCCCGCGATAATCGCAATGCCCTTGAGCCGATCCCGCTCGGCTTCCGTCAGTTCGCGGCGGGAATAAGGCATTCCCACAGCCAGCACCGCCACCAAAGCTCCCTGATGTGTCAGAGGTTGAAAGTAAGTTGGCCCGGGTGTATCCAGGTCAAGACGTGTATATAAATCGTTCAGTTCCTCAATATTGCGGTCAGGATACAGGGGACGCTGCGCCTGCCGCTCAATCGCATTAACCAGCGTGGGTTGGTTTTCCAGATTAACTGAAAGCGCTAGAATCACCCTTCCCATCGCCTGATCGTAGGCATGGATGACATCGGCATAATTGGCATCCTGCACCCGCAGCAGCAGGCCAATATCCGCTTGCAGCACATTTAAAACAGCCTGCACAATCTGTTGGGGAATTTCTGCCGGGGAGGCCGTATCCAGGATAAGCCCCAATGTCTTAAGTAGCTGCACTGGCTCACGCTCGACAGGAGTATCAGCTCTTGTCGTGGCAATCGAACCCGGTAAGGTGGCTGCAAATGGTGCTGATGCCCCTGACGATGCAGACGTGCCCGAAGCAGGTAAATCACCACGCATGTGGCTGATGACATAACGATAGACCACCGCAGGCAGCACCAACAGTGCGGCCAGAAATGCCAGCCTTGCCAGTCCGGCATAACTGCCTATGATGTTCCCCTGCGTGATTTGCAGCAGAGTCCCGACATAACCCGACAGCAGCAGGCCAAAAAAGACCAGCTTAAGTGGTGCATCCATCACCCGCCGAAAGTAAGCCAGCACCAGCAGCTGCCCACCAAGCGCACGCGCCGCTGAAGTAAGTGCCCAGCCCACCCCAAAATCACTGAGGTTAAAGTCTACAGTCTGCATCAGGTCAGGCCACTGTACCCCAGTGATGATATAGCCCACAATCACCAGCGCCAGCAGCGCTAACAGCAGTATATTAGGCGTGCGTCCCCAGCGTTCACTGTCTGCGGTTAAGAAAGCCCAACCTACCAGAAGCATTGTCACAACCTGTGCCACTCGTTCCAGCGGCGGCAAAATCAGGACAGCGTTCTGGCCAGAGAGCAGGACGAAGAGCGCCCCCACCATTAACAGCGCCCATACGACTGTGATCCCCACACAGGCCAGCACATAACGCGCTACACCGCGATCATGGGGCGCATGTAAACGCCGCTCCAATGCCATAAACAAAGCAGCCTGTGTTACCAGCACTACACCGAGAAAGAATAATAAATCACCGGGGGAACGCCCAAATACATTTACAAGATCAATGGGTGTTTGAGTCAATGCAGCCCAACCTTAACCTGAATGAGACCTCATAATAAAAGTATAGCATAATCGAACAGAGGCGCGCGTTTTATTCCAGTTAAGCCAGCATTAGAGGTTAATTTGTTACGGTTGACGCAGACGCGCTGCTTCGCTACACTCGCATACTGGACAAAGGCTGTCCCTGGAGTATTTGAGCTACAGGATGACAAAGAAACAATTTTGGGGTGGGGTGGCCGCTGTCGTCCGACGTGCGCCCTGGTTAATCATTATGGCGAGACAGGTCTGGCGTTGGCGGCAGGCCAAATTCTCGGCAGGTGTGGTGGGCGTAGTTTTTAACGAATCAGGGGAAGTATTAATCGTTGAGCATGTTTTTCACCCCTATACCCCCTGGGGCCTACCCGGTGGCTGGGTCGATGATGGCGAAGACCCGGCGCATACTGTCCAGCGTGAAATCCAGGAAGAATTGCAGCTTGCGGTAGAAGTGGGTCCAGTGCTGCTGGTGAAAGTTGAACTTGAGAATCATATTGATCTGGCATATCTTTGCTATCCGTTAAACACA
>JBGSXK010000475.1:0-13532 GCA_041751455.1 Anaerolineae bacterium | reverse complement strand
TCGAACTGCATGGCATGGCGGAGATCGACCAGGTGATTGTGCGTGCGGCAGGGGCGGAAGTCGGCCAGGGGGCGCACACGGTAGTCATGCAGATGACGGCGGACGCTGTTGGGGTGCCACTGGAAAAAGTGCGGTTGGTGGCTCATGATACCGCCGAGACACAGACTTCCGGCAGTGCTTCGGCTTCGCGTCTGACGTTTATGGCGGGTAATGCCATACGCGGCGCGGCGGAAAAAGCCTTGCAGCAGTGGCAGGCCGAAGAACGCCCGGCCAAAGCCACTTATCAGTATCGTCCGCCGCGCACCACTATGTATGACCCGGCGACAGGCAAAAGTGAACCGAATTTCAGTTATGGCTATGTGGCGCAGGCTGTTGAGCTTGAGATTGATATTGAGACAGGACAGATTCGCCTGCTGCGGGTGATTTCTGCTAACGATGTGGGGCGGGCAGTGAACCCGCAGCAGGTGCAGGGGCAGATCGAGGGGGCAGTGGTGCAGGCGCAGGGCTATGCGATTATGGAGCATCTGATCTCGCGCGAGGGACGTATTTTGAACCCTTACCTCTCGACGTATCTGATCCCGACTGTGCTGGATGTGCCGCTGGAAGTGAAATCCGTCATTCTGGAATATCCCGACCCGATTGGCCCGTGGGGCGCGCGCGGTATGGCAGAAATGCCGCTGCTGCCGCTGGCTCCGGCGATTGCAGCAGCCATCCATGATGCGACGGGTGTGTGGATGGATTCGATCCCACTGACCCCGGATAAAGTGGTAGCAGCGCTGCGCAAGCACGGTGTGGGTGTTTTATAGAGCAGGTACGCGATGAAACTGCATGAAGCATTCGATATTGCGCGTGGTGACGTGGTGGCTTTTATTGGCGCGGGCGGTAAGACTTCAGCGCTGGTGAACCTGGGTTATGAACTGGCCGAGATGGGCTGGCGCGTGACCGCTACAACCACTGTGGGCATGAGTGTAGACCAGATGGCACTGGTACCGCACGCGGTACGGGTGAGCGAGGGCACGAATGCGCTTTCTACTGCTTTGAGCCATCACCGTTTTGTGTTTTTGTATGATCGTATTAAGGGTGAGTCGGTGATTGGTGCCTCACCAGATTATATCCCGATCCTGATGGACTCGGTGGATTCTGATGTGCTGCTGATCGAAGCCGATGATGCGCATGGCCTGCCCCTCAAAGCACCACATGCCCATGAGCCTGTCATCCCACCGGAGACATCGCTGGTGGTGCCGGTGGCCTCGGTGTCGGTGCTGGGGCAGGAGCTTAACGATCAGCATGTTTATAACGCTCAGGCCATCATGAACCGTTATGGCTTTGTCGAGCACAGTCGTGTGAAGTCGCCCTGGGTGGCCCAAGTCCTGCGCGACGAAACACTGGGTTTGCAGGGTGTGCCGAAAAAAGCACGAGTTGTGGTGTTACTTAATCAGGTCTCGTCACAGGGGTATTCACGGGCACGGGCGCGTTTGATCGCCCGCCTGACACTGCGCTCTCCACGTGTCCACGGTGTAGCGCTTGGTTCAGTGCGCAGCGCCAATCCTATACACGAAGTGCAGCGTTCTATCGGGGCGGTGGTGCTGGCAGCGGGCATGTCCAAGCGGATGGGGCAGCCCAAAGTGCTGCTACCCTGGACAGGCCGTAAGACCATCATCGAGCAGATTATCGAACAGCTTGTACTGTCGCGGCTGGATCATATCGTGGTCGTGACGGGCAACGAGGCGCTGGAAGTGCGTCGGCTGGCAGAGCGGGCGGGTGTGGAAACAGTTTACAATCCACATTACAGCACCGGGGAAATGCTGTCGTCATTGAAAGCAGGTCTGGCAGCGCTGCCGACACAGGTTTCGGCGGCGCTGGTGGTGCTGGGCGACCAGCCACGCCTCCAACCGCGTGTGATCGGGCAGGTGCTCACAGCTTATGCGGAGGGAAAAGGCAGAATCATCGCACCCAGCTATCAGAAGCGGCGCGGACACCCGATCCTAATTGACCGCCGCTTCTGGCCGGAAATTCTGGCGCTGCCGCCAGAGGGCGCGCCCCGTGATGTCATTAACGCCCATGCGGGCGAGATTGCCTATGTCGAGGTGGATACCGACAGTGTCCTGCGCGACGTGGACACCCCGGAGGATTACTCGCAGGAGCGTGGCCGCGCGGGATTGAGCGGTTAAATCACTGTGTAAACCAGGTGAGCAGCCGTTTGACGATGCTGCGCCGGTCTACCACCGAAACCTGGCCATGATATTCCTTTTGAAGCTGCTGTGTCAGAAATTCTAATTCTGTAACCCGCATTTTTGCACCGTTGACATGCACCCATCCGTTTTCCAAAATGCGTAGTTCCTTTGGTGAGCGTTTGTAGAGCAACTGGTAGGCCTGAGCATAATGCGTCATTACTTTTTGCGAATAAGTATCCATCCTATTATCCCCTCAATCAAACACTTACCCCCCTATTTTACGGGGGTTTCAGGATTTAGTGTTTATATGTTTCAGTGATTTTATGAAAAATTCGTAAATACCCAGGCATGGGAGCATGTCTTCGCCGTGAGTATAATAGAGTGTAACGTAGCCGCAGCAGGAAAGAGGTGGGAAAAATGTCCTACACGCGCACCGATTACGCGCACGCTGTGGAGGTGATCCGCAGTAAAACACAAAAATCCCCGGCTTTTGGGCTGGTTTTGGGGTCTGGGCTGGGAGGGTTGGCAGAGGCGTTGGCGGAGCGGGTGGTCATTCCTTACGAGGTTATTCCCGGCTGGCCGCGCTCGACTGTACATGGACACAGTGGCCAACTGGTGATCGGTGAACTGGAAGGGCAGATGGTAGTCGCGCAGCAGGGGCGGGCACATTTTTATGAGGGGTATACCCCGCAGCAGATCACATTTCCGATTCGTGTGATGCATCTGCTGGGGGTGCATACGGTGATCCTGACCAACGCGGCGGGCGGGCTGAACCCGGATTATCAGGTAGGTGACCTGATGCTGCTGAACGATCATATCAATTTTGTAGGTATGACAGGTAATAACCCATTGATGGGGCCAAATGATGACTCGTTTGGGCCACGTTTTGTGGGCATGGCGCAGACGTATGATCGGCATCTGCGGCGGCTGGCGCGGGAAGCCGCTGCCGGGACAGGTGTGCGATTACATGAAGGGGTATATGTGTGTCTCTCTGGTCCCACATTTGAGACTCCCGCCGAAATTCGGATGCTGCGCACCCTCGGCGGCGATGCGGTGGGCATGTCCACCGTGCATGAGGTGCTGGTGGCACGGCATGGAGGGCTGCGTGTCATGGCCTGCTCTGGCATTACCAACGTGGCAATTGACGCGGTAGATACTGAATTGGAGGCGAACCACGAAGAAGTGCTGGAAGCCGGAAAAGTGATTGTGCCGCACATGACGACAGTGATACGAGGTGTGTTAAGCGCATGGCAGGGATAGTTTATTTTATCGAGCAGATCGCGGTTGGCCTGTATATCCTGCTGGGTGTAGCGGTGCTGTATACCTGGTGGCGGCTGGCGCGCGCGCGGCGTGAGTTTCGCTCGACTCATTTTGAGCTAGAGCGTGACCTGGCACGTTATGAACGAGCTAACGCGGTGATGCTGCTAGTGATGCTGCTAGAGGTGATACTGGTGGTCGTGGGAATCCAGAATGTGGTTGCGCCTACGATTCGTGCGCAGGATAACTCCGTACAGACGATTGAGGAAATCGCGGAAGACGGAGTCTTTAATACGCCCGTGCCCAATCGGAGCAGTGATACATTAATTGACCCCAGCGGTGTGAATCTCACGCCGGATGACCTGCAACTCCGCGTGCTGGCGACACCGACCCTCACGCCTACCCCGGTGGGCACAATCATCCCTAATCCTCCGGCGGTGGTAGGCTGTGATACACCGAATGCCACGCTGCAAGTCCCGGCTAACGGAATGCGCGTATTTGAGGCGGTGACGGTGATCGGTACGGCTTACGTGGATGATTTTACGTTCTTTCGTTTTGAAATCAGCGGGCCAACCACGCAGGGTAATTTTGCTATACTGGCGGAATATACGCAGCCTGTGGGGGAAATCGGGGAATTAGGGCAGTTTGTGCCGTCCTTCTATGACCCGGGCCTTTACCGTTTCCGGTTGACGGTATTTGATATTACCAATATGCTGCGTGCCTCCTGCACCATTACGATTGACATTACCGATCCCATTCCTACTCCTACGCCGCTGGCGCAGCAGTGATGAAGCCCTCCGTTGGGGTCATCGGAGCAGGTAAGGTCGGCTGTGCGCTGGCGCGTCTGTGCTATCACAGGGGGTACAGGGTTGAGGCTGTCTACAGCCGCACCCTGTTTCACGCGCAAGCGATGGCGGCGCAGGTGGGCGGGGTCGCTGTAGGGTCTGGCGCGGAAGTGGCGCAGCGGGTGGATCTGACGCTGCTGACCGTGCCGGATGACGCGATCAAAGCGGTGGCTGATGGTCTGGCAGGGATGGATTGGACAGGTAAAGCCGTCGTGCATAGCTCAGGGGCATACGATGCACAGCAGCTTTCCATGTTAGCTATGCGTGGTGCGTGGGTGGGCAGTTTGCATCCGGCCTTTCCTTTTGCCGATTGTGAGACAGGGGTGGCGCGGCTGCCGGGCGCGACCTTTGCCATAGAGGCGGAGGCGGAGGTACTGCGGCAGTGGCTGCGAGATATGGTCACGGCGCTGGGGGGACAGGCGCTCATCATCCCACCAGGGCAAAAAGCGTTGTATCATGCTGCGCTGGTGCTGGTGAGTAATTACACGGTCACGCTGTATGCGGCAGGGGAGCAGATTTTGCTCGGCCTGGGGGCGGAGTATAGTGCCGCGCGTGAGGCGCTGACTGTGCTGCTGGGCGCAACTGTCGAGAACCTGCGCACACAGGGTATACCCGGTGCGCTGACTGGCCCACTGGTACGTGGGGATGTGGGTACGGTGAATACACACTTACAGGCTTTGGAGGATTATGACGATCAGCTTGCCACGATTTACCGTGAACTGGCACGTTTGACACTACCCTTAGCGGCGGCACGTGGTGCTTCTGTTGCCGCCATTGAAAGCCTTTTAGAGGGAAAATAAGATGCGACTCACAGTACGCGATATTCAAAAGATGAAAGACAGCGGCGAACCTATCGCTATGCTAACCGCTTATGATGCTACCAGCGCCCGCTTGAGCGAGGCGGCAGGTGTGCCTATGCTGCTGGTGGGTGATTCGCTGGGGATGGTTGTGCAGGGGCAGGATTCCACAATCCCGGTGACGCTCGATCATATGATTTATCATGCTTCCATCGTCACGCGGGTGACGCAGCGCCCGCTGGTGGTCGGTGATATGCCCTTTATGACTTACAGCATCAATTCGGAGCAGGCACTGGCTGGCGCGGCTCGACTGATGCAGGAAGGAGGTGTAGGCGCGGTCAAGCTAGAAGGCGGGGAACATATCACGCCGACTATCGCGCGCATCGTGCAGGCGGGCATCCCTGTCATGGGGCATATTGGCCTCACACCGCAGAGCATAAATCGTTTCGGGGGATTTCGGGTTCAGGGGCGCGAGGTTGTCACCGCGCAGCAGCTCATCCATGATGCGCAAATGGTGCAGGACGCAGGCGCGTTTGCAGTGGTGCTGGAACTGGTGACTACGCCTGTTGCGCAGATGATTACCGAGCGTTTGAGCATTCCCACTATCGGCATCGGCGCGGGAGCGCACTGTGATGGGCAGGTGCAGGTGTTCCATGACATCCTCGGCTTATATGATGTGCTTACCCCGCGCCATACACGCCAGTACGTGCATGGGGGGGAGATTATTCGTGAGGCGATTGGCCATTATGTGAGTGAAGTCCAGCAGCGGCAGTTCCCGACGGAGGCGAACAGCTTCGCCATGCGTGACGAGGTGCTGGCGGCGCTGCGTGAAGGTGAGGCCGGGAACGGTGGAAAACCCTGATAATATCCCCGCGCTGCGGGCGGCGCGCGTACAATTAAGGGGTAAGGTCGGCCTGGTGCCGACGATGGGCGCGCTCCATGCCGGGCATCTCTCGCTGGTGGCCACGGCACGGGCGGAAAATGATGCCGTAATCGCCACTATTTTCGTTAATCCGACTCAGTTCGGGCCGGGCGAGGATTTGAGTAAATACCCGCGTGATCTGCCGCGTGATCTGGATTTGCTGCGCGAAGCCGGGGTGGATGTCGTCTTTACGCCCGGCCCGGCGGTGATTTACCCCCCTGGTTATCAGACCTATGTTGAGGTGACAGAAGTCTCGCAAGGGCTGGAAGGCGAACAACGTCCTGGGCATTTTCGCGGGGTGGCGACGGTGGTTGCCAAGCTGTTTAATCTGGCACAGCCAGATCGTGCCTACTTCGGCCAGAAGGATGCACAGCAGGCGGCGGTGATCCAGCGCATGGTACGCGATCTTGATTTCCCGCTGGAAGTGGTTATTTGCCCAATTGTACGCGAGGCCGATGGGCTGGCGATGAGTTCACGTAATGTCTATCTTTCGGCAGCGCAGCGGCAGGCGGCCCCTGTGCTGTACCGGGCATTGGAGCGGGCTGCTGATGCTTATGATCGTGGGGAGCATGAGCCGGACAGGCTGCGACAGTGGGTGCAGGCCATAGTCGAAAATGAGCCGGGTGGGGCAGTAGAATATGTCTCTGTGGCGGATGCAGGGACGCTGCAAGAACAGTATACTGCAACCGATCAACCGCTGCTGGTTTCGCTGACAGTACGCTTTGGCAGCACACGTCTGCTGGATAACTGCCTGCTGCCGATGACGCTAAACAGTCGTGAATGCCTGTCACAGGTGCTGGGCAACGCCATATAGCGTCACAAATAATATGTCTTTCTAATGCGCTGCTGATGATATTTTGTAACGTTTACGATGTAAATCACGTAAAATGATTAAGTAAACTAACGCTAAAGGGATAGTCTATTCCCTATAAGGAGTGAGACCTGTATGTTTTACTTCGACTCGAACTATCTGTGGTTAGTGTTCATTCCAACAGTGATTATCTCGCTGATGGCACAGATGTATGTGCGCTCACAGTTCAGCAAATGGGGCAATACGCGCAACGGCTCCGGGTTGACCGGGGCACAGGTGGCGCAGCGTATTATTGACCGCACCCCGGTAGGTGATGTGGCGTTTGCTGCGGCTGACCCACGCCGCCAGACTGCTGCCGCGGGCATCAGCCTGGAGCGTACCGCAGGAGCCTTTACCGACCATTATGATCCACGCACCCATACCGTGCGTATGTCGGAAGAAGTGGCGAACAAACCTTCGGTGGCTGCGATGGCTGTTGTCGCCCATGAGTTAGGTCATGCGCAGCAGCATGAGGAGAATTCGATCCTAATCCAGATGCGCAATTTCCTGCTGCCTGCTGTTTCGCTAAGCCCACAACTTGCCTTTGGTTTAATCTTTGCCGGGCTGATCTTCCAGTTCAGCGGCCTGCTATGGCTGGGCATTATCTTCTTTGGCCTTACGGTGATCTTTGCGATCCTAACACTGCCAGTCGAGTTTGATGCCAGCCGACGTGGGCTGATTCTGCTGGAACAAGCCGGGCTGATGAACGCGCCAGAAGACAGTGGTGCGCGGCAAGTTCTGACGGCTGCCGGGTTGACTTATGTCGCGGCGGCGGTGACGGCGGTGCTGCAACTGCTGTACTATATCAGCCTGGCGCAGCGCCGCCGCTAAACACAGGACACATTGGAAATAAATAGATACCCGGCTTATAGTCGGGTATTTTGATTCACTGCGTCAATCATCGTCATCCCCGCCATCGTCGTCATCATTGTTGTTAGCAGGCGGCCTGCTGCCCCCGCCACCGGGATTACCGCCGGGCTGTGGGGGGGGTGGGGGTGGCGGTTGAACCGCGGGCTGCGCAGGCAGATAGAGGCGCTGCCCGGCCACGATGAAGCGCGCGTCCTCAAGACAGTTCACGGCCAGCAGATCGTCAATAGTCGTATTTGTCGCAGAAGCCAGACCAGAAAGGGTATTGCCGGGCTGGATGGTATAGATCACCCAACCGGGCGGCAGCACAGGGGTACAGCCTTCGGGAGAGGGGGACGGCCCGCCAGCAGGCGAAGCGGTGGCAGTTTGTGTGGGGCTGGGGACAGGTGTCTCCGTGGCTGAAGGCTCCGGGCTGTTAGGGAGTGTAGTGGCTGTTGGTGATGGCATAACCGCTTCATCACTATCCTCATCAGGCTCCGGGAGTGGCTCTGCCAGTTCGCGCGTTTCTACCGGGATGATGGTTTGTGCGATCAATGTACTGCTGGCAGTGGTTCGCGCGGTCACATCCACCCGTTCACCGAGACGCGAACCCTCCACACCTGTGGTTTCTGGCGTGATACTGAGTGACAGCCCTGCCACACGCCAGATCGCCCCTTGCATGATTTCAATTTCGCCTCGGAACCCGACGGTTTCTGAGCGACCAAGCGCCAACAGTGCCTCAATTTCTTCAAGGCGGCGTTCTGCGAACTGGTCTTCGGGGGACTGGCTGCCACCCGCCACGATATTGACCAGGGTTTCGCTCAGGCGTTTGGTGCCGTAGAGGGCATCACCCGGCAGGCTGCCCTGTGCCAGTACACCGACTACGCCAAAAGCCATGATTAAGATGGCTGCCAGCGCGGCAAACAGGCGACCAGGACGACGGCTTACAGGGGCAGCAGGCACGCGCTGTGCAGCGGCCTGGGCGATCTGTAAGCGTACCCGTTCCTGGGCTTCTACGACTTCGGAGACTGGCGCATAGGCACGGCGAGTCACGACCCCGGCTTCCAGCATGGGGCGCAGGTCGTTGGCATAGGCCGGATAACTCGTCAGGCAGTCTTCAAGACTTGCGCCACGCCCCAGGCGGTCAATGCAGTCGTTGAGGATGTCCTGAAGCTGTTCCTGCTCAACCATGATCGATCTCCAGGCGCATCTGGCTGAGAATCTGGCGCAAGGTGTTAACCGCGCGGAATTGCAGTGATTTTACGGCACTGATACTTTTATCCATCACATCGGCCGTTTCTTCCAGGCTGAGCGCCTGTCCAAATCGCAGGACAAGCACTTCCTGTTGTTCGGATGAGAGCATCCGCAGGGCATGGCGACTGCGCTCGATATTCAGGCTGCGCATGAACTGGACTTCCGGGTCTGTATCGACAGGCGCGGGCATCCAGTCATCAAGCGTGGTGGTTGGCATCTTGCTTGACTTCCCATAATGGTTACTCAGTTCGTTGCGAGCCACCCGAAACAGCCAGCCGCGCAGAGTCTTACGGGGGGCGCTGCGGCCCTGGAGCGCATTGACGAATTTAAGAAAGACCTCACTGGCGATATCTTCTGCCATCTGCGCATCGCTTACCCTCAGCCGCAGGAACTGGTAGATCGGTGGGAAATAATATTCATAAATTTCCATCACCGCTTGCTGGTCGCCCTGGCGCGCGCGCGCCAACAGCCGATCTTCAGCCGGAATATCTGGCAGTACAAGAACGATCATCGGTCAGTATGGTCTCATGTGTAAATACAGGAACTCAAAGCTTAATGATACCTGTCTGGCCGTCAAACTGTATGAGAGTGTACACAATATCAGGGGTGACACTGTGGTGTATCCCAGACCCGATTACTGCACATTACGACTAAAAACGCCGCTAAAAGTTGCGGCTGATTTTATAGGAAGCTAATCCAGATCATGACGGTTGATTTTATGGCGCAGGCGGTACATGCGTCCCCGCTGTGGCCTGATGCGGCTGATGAACTGAAGGAGAGGTCGCCGCCAGTAAAGAACGCGCCGCCTCAACCTGGAAAGGGTGTACTGAAACTGCCGCCGCTGGTGTGAGAGCCTGCGTGGAGCTTCGGTCTCTGCCCCTGTCCATTGGACGACCATTGAAGCCCAGGTGAGGCCACCACCAAAGCCCACGAATACTATATAATCGTCTGGTTTAATGCGGTCCTGTTCCAGGGCTTCACACAGCGCAATAGGGATAGAAGCTGCGGAGGTATTGCCATAATGATCCAGGTTCGACATAAAGATGCCGATGTCTACTTTCAGGCTGCGGGCAGCGGATTGCAGGATGCGCAGGTTTGCCTGGTGGGGAACGATCAGAGTGACATCTTCAATCGAAAGCTCGGCCATTTGCAGTGCCTGCGTCACGCTTTCACTGATGACGCGTGTGGCAAAACGAAAGACCTCCCCCCCGTTCATGTGCATCTTGTGCAGCTTGTGTCCGTTGGCACTCGCCCCTGGAACAAGGGTGTCCTGGCTGCCTACGGTAGGGATGCCCAGTAAGTCCCAGCCAGAGCCGTCTGAGCGCAGTACAGAGGACAGCACACCACCCACCACCGGGCTGCTGCGCAGCACCACCGCGCCCGCGCCATCACCAAACAGGATACAGGTGCCCCGGTCCTGCCAGTCCAGCACCCGACTCATGGTTTCTGCGCCAATGACAAGCGCTGTCTGGATGCTGCCGGAGCGGATCGCCTGCGTGGCCATGTCCAGCCCATACACGAAACCAGAACAGGCTGCACTGAGATCAAACGCACCCGCACGGCTGGCCCCCAGCCAGTCCTGAATAAGGCTGGCCGTGCTGGGGAAAATATTCTCTGGTGTGGACGTAGCGACAATCACCAGGTCAAGCTCAATTGGCAGCAGGTCGGCCACTTCAAGTGCGCGTTGGGCTGCCTTAAAGCCCAGGGTGGCAGTCGATTCATTCTCTCCGGCAATACGGCGCTCCCGAATACCCGTGCGCGCCTGAATCCATTCATCGCTGGTTTCTATGATGGCTTCCAGGTCATGGTTGGTCAGTATCCTTTCCGGCACAGCCATGCCCCAACCCACGACGTGCGCATAGATCCCATGATCGTTGAGCGGACGCAGCCCTGTGTTACGAGTGACCATTATCGTGATACTTGCTGAAGATCAGCACGGCGTTATGACCGCCAAACCCAAACGAGTTGCTCATCGCAATATTGATCTCGTGCCTGATGCCCACATGCGGTGTGTAATTAAGGTCACACTCCGGGTCCTGATTATCCAGGTTCACAGTGGGTGGGACAAAGCTGTTTCGGATTGCCATAATGCTAAAAACGGCCTCTACCGCGCCTGCCGCGCCCATCAGGTGACCGGTCATGGACTTGGTAGAACTGACAGGAATCTCGTAGGCAGTTTCCCCCAGGGCTTTTTTGATCGCTACCGTCTCGCTTTTGTCGTTCAGTGGGGTGCTGGTGCCATGCGCATTGATGTAATCAATATCCTGGGCGGTAATGCCTGCATCCTTCATCGCCAGCTCAATGGCTTTGGCTGCGCCTTCGCCGTTTTCCAGGGGGGCAGTGATGTGGTAAGCATCTGACGTGTGGCCATAGCCAAGTACTTCGGCATAAATTTTGGCACCACGTGCTTTGGCATGTTCCAGTTCTTCCAGCATGAGCATGGCCGCGCCTTCGGCCACGACAAAGCCATCACGATCAATATCGAAAGGTCGTGAAGCCTTCTCTGGCGCTTCATTGCGGCGGGAAATGGCGGTCATGTTGTTGAAGCTGGCGATGGTGACATCTACCAGGCTGGCTTCCGAACTGCCTGCCAGTGCCGCAATCGCGTCGCCCCGCCGGATGATTTCCATCGCCTCGCCGATACAGTTGTTACCTGTGGCACAAGCAGTGGAGATGGCAAAATTTGCCCCGCGCAGTCCGTAACGCATAGAGATCTTGCCAGACGCGCTGTCTGGCAGCATCATAGGCACCATCAAGGGGCTGACGGCTTTGGGGCCGCGTTCCAGGAAGGATTTGATGCTTTCGAAGATCGAGGCGATGCCGCCGATGCCCGACCCGACAATACAGGCGATATCATACTGGTTTTCTGGTGTGACCTGAAAGCAGGAATCCTGCATTGCCTGCTCAGCAGCCACCAGCCCAAGTTGCGTCACACGGTCGGTACGACGTGCCTCGCGTCGGCCTAAAAACTGCTCTGCATCAAAGTTTTTGACCTCGCCTGCAAAATGATTTTCCAGGTTTGAAGGATCAAAATGTGTAATCGGGCCGATGCCAGTCTTACCAGCAGATGTATTGGCCCATGCTTCTTCAACTGAATTCCCAGTTGGGCAAATGATGCCCATTCCGGTGACGACTACACGCGGTCGTTCCACGATAACCCTTCCTTAACTTAATGCAGCCGGGCAACCCGGCCTGCTTGAGTGTGTAGTAAGCGATACCGAAAAGCGCTGCTTTGCTAAAGATAACCCCGTTGTACAGGTGGGGTTACAGGTTTTCGGCAGGCGGCAGCCTATGCTATAATAGCGCCGCATCCCGGAGGTTGCAGATTTATGATTCTGGTGACAGGCGCAACAGGCTTTATAGGACGACATCTGGTTGCGCGTTTGATGGCCGATGGCAAACGTATCCGTTGTCTTATTCCTGAACATAAAGCCCACAATCTGCCCTGGGAAAACCCACCTGATATTATCACAGGAAGTATCCTGGATGAAGAGGCGCTCTTCCATGCGGTTACAGGGGTTCACGCGGTCATCCACCTGGAAAATGCGTTATGGTGGGGCAGACCGCGCGATCTGGAGCGAGTGGAACTGGCGGGGACACGCAGCCTGGTGGCTGCTGCGCGCGCGGCGCGTGTTGGGCGTATTATCACGTTAAGCCAGCTTGGCGCGGCACCATCGTCTGCTTATCCCATGATCCGCATTAAAGGCATGGTCGAAGAAGTCATTCGCAGCAGCGGGCTGGCCTATACGATTATCCGTAGTGGGCTGATCTTTGGCAAAGAAGATGCTTTTGTAAATCATATTGCGATGTCGCTGCGGGTGAATCCGCTGTTTTTCCTGATGCCGGGGCGGGGTGAAGTGGTTTTGCACCCGCTCTATATTGATGACCTGATTGATGTGCTGGTACGGAGCCTGGAACGCATCGAGGTTGTGGATACGATTCTGGAAGTGGGTGGGCCGGAGTATATCACGCTCTCGGATCTGATTCGTACAGTGATGCGTGTCTCGCGGATGCCACGTCTTGTCATCTCTGTTCCCCCGTATATGATGCGCTGGACAACGGCAGTGTACAGTCGGGTGCTGCCGCGCTCACTGGTGACACCGCAATGGCTCGATCTCCTGGCGACCAACCGCGCCACCCAGCTTGGTAATACTTATACTTATTTTGGTGTGCGGCCCCGCCGCTTTGAAGACACACTCGTTACTTACATGCGTGGGCAAAGTTATTGGAGGCCGCTGCTGCGCAGCACCTTCCGCCGCCGCCCCAGAGGGGTTTGAGTCATGGAGTCATCGATTGAAATCCGCGCCCTGCACAGTCTGGTTGAGATGAGCGCGGCAGTGGAACTGCAAAAAACTTATTGGGGTAATGACATGGAGTCGGTGATCCCGGCGCATATGTTATTTTCACTGGCGAATCATGGCGGGCATGTGCTGGCCGCGCTGGAAGGGCGGAAGATGGCCGGGGTGCTGGTCGGCTTTCTGGGCACTAATCGGGATGATACGGATCGCCCGGCGATGGCAAACCTCGAAATTGTCTCCAAGCGCATGGTTGTGCTGCCCGAATATCGGAATCGCGGGTTAGCCTATC
>JBGSXK010000474.1:0-3190 GCA_041751455.1 Anaerolineae bacterium | reverse complement strand
GCCAGCACCACCAGCCCATACACGGTAATCGATACCGCACCCAATACCTGAAACAGCACAGTGCCCAGGACTGCGTTTACCGCGACGAACAGCACCAGCGCGATTACTGTAATTATGCGCCAGCGAATGAGTACAGGTTGTACATCGATCAGATCAACGGCATCCTGCTCATGCTGGAACATCGGAACACCGGGATGCGATGAATAATTCTGCATCAGTTTCTCCTCACCGACTTCAGATTAAACCATTAATGAAATTAAACTCCGCAATAAGAAATTTACTTTTTATTAACTCATTATTGAGTTTATAGGCTAAAGCCAGCCTGTATCATTAAAGAACATTTCGGGTATGAGCACTCTAACCTGACATTGGGGAAGGTTCATAAAGGGTTTGCACCCGTCGGAGTGTGGCCGCTGCTGGTGGCTCTGCTACAATACGCGAAAACGAGGACTAAGATGGACATTCTCGACTCACATATCAACCTGCGTGATGAGCGCTTCAGCCACAATGCCGCCCACCATCGTGCCCTGGCGGATGAACTGAACGCCAGACTGGCACTGGTACATGAGGGTGGCGGTGAGCAGGCACAGCAGCGCCAGCGTGAGCAGGGCAAGCTGTTCGTGCGTGAGCGGGTGGATCAACTACTTGATTCCGGATCGCCGTTTTTAGAGATCGCGCCGCTGGCGGGGTGGGAACTCTACGACGAGGCCGTGCCCTCCGGTGGCATGGTGACAGGTATCGGGCGTGTCAGCGGGGTGGAGTGTATGATTGTCGCCAATGACGCAACAGTCAAAGGCGGCACATATTATCCGATCACGGTGAAGAAACACCTGCGGGCACAGCAGATCGCATTGGAAAATAACCTGCCATGTATCTATCTGGTGGACAGTGGTGGGGCATTCCTTCCCATGCAGGATGAGGTGTTCCCGGATGTGGACGACTTCGGGCGTATCTTCTACAACCAGGCGCGCATGAGCGCAGCAGGCATCCCGCAGATCAGTGCTGTGATGGGGAGCTGCACGGCGGGCGGCGCGTATGTCCCGGCTATGAGTGATGAAACTGTCATTGTCAAAGGGACGGGCACAATCTTCCTGGGTGGGCCTCCGCTGGTCAAAGCGGCGACGGGTGAGGAGGTGAGTGCGGAGGAACTAGGGGGTGCGGATGTGCATACCCGCATCAGTGGCGTGGCCGACCATTACGCCGAGGATGACCCTCATGCGCTGGAAATCGTGCGCGGGATTGTTGCCACGCTCAACCGCCGCAAGCGGGTTGATCTCAATATCACCGTGCCGGAAGACCCACTTTATGATCCTGCTGAACTCTACGGCATCCTCCCGGCCAGCTTCCGCGAGAGCTATGACGCGCGCGAGGTGATCGCCCGACTGGTGGATGGCAGTCGTCTGCGTGAGTTCAAGGCTAATTATGGTACAACGCTGGTTACAGGCTTTGCGCGTATCGAGGGCTATCCGGTGGGAATTATCGCCAACAACGGGGTGCTGTTCAGCGAGAGTGCGCTGAAGGGGACGCACTTCATCGAACTATGCAGCGCACGGAATATCCCGCTCCTGTTTTTGCAGAACATCACTGGCTTCATGGTGGGCAAGGCTTACGAAGCCGGCGGCATCGCCAAAGACGGCGCGAAGATGGTACACGCCGTCGCCAATGCCGCTGTGCCCAAGCTGACGATCATCATCGGTGGGAGCTTCGGCGCGGGTAATTATGGCATGTGTGGCCGGGCATATGGGCCGCGCTTCCTGTGGATGTGGCCGAACAGCCGCATTAGCGTGATGGGTGGGGAGCAGGCTGCCAACGTACTGCTGACGGTCAAACGCGACCAACTGGCGCGTCGTGGAGAGCCAGATATGAACGATCACGAACAGGCCACTTTTAAGCAACCTATTCTGGACAAGTATGAGCGCGAGGGCAGCCCATATTATTCTACTGCGCGCCTGTGGGACGATGGCATCCTCGACCCGGCGCAGACACGGCGGGTGCTGGGGCTGGCACTGAGCGCATGTCTGAATGCGCCAAGTGAACCCACACGTTACGGGGTGTTCAGGATGTAATGCCATAAGCTGACGGCACACGAGCGCAGCCCACGGCTTTTCCAGCCGATGAAATCCAATGAGGAGTAAGGAATGTTCCAAACATCACAAATGCTGAAACGCGAACTTGGCGTGTTCGGCGCGACCATGATGGGTATGGGGTCTATTTTAGGCACTGGTGTGTTCGTCAGCATCGGGATTGCCTCTGGTGTGGCCGGGCCATCCGTGATTCTGGCGATTGGGTTGGCCGCGCTGGTGGCCATCTGTAATGGGCTAAACAGCGCTCAGTTGGCAGCCAATCATGCTGTGAGCGGTGGCACTTATGAGTATGGCTACAAATATCTCAACTCGTGGTTTGGGTTTACGGCGGGTTGGACATTCCTGCTGGCAAAATCTGCTTCTGCAGCGACAGCCGCGCTGGGTTTTGGGGGGTATTTGCTCAATCTGCTCGGCATCAATACCCGTGAATACCTGATCCCGCTGGGGCTTGTGGTAGTGGTCGTGCTTACACTGGTAGTGTTGAGCGGGCTGCGCCGCTCCAACATCACCAATATCGTGATTGTTTCCGTGACGATGGCGGCACTGGCTCTTTTTGTGATCGGCGGCTTACCCAATCTGGTGGCTGCCGGCACCGAAAACCTGTCCCCGTTTTTCAACCCGGAGGGCAATCCCATCGCCAACCTGCTGCAAGCCACCGCGTTGATGTTCGTGGCCTATACCGGATATGGACGCATTGCCACGATGGGAGAAGAAGTCCGTGATCCGCGCCGCGTGATTCCGCGAGCCATCATCGCCGCCATGATCCTGACAATGGTAATCTATATGAGTGTGGCGATTGTCGGGGTTGGCGCGGTGGGTACCGATGTGCTGGCGGGCAGCGCCCAGACGCAGGCTGCGCCGCTCGAAATTGCAGCGCAGCAGTTTGACCTTCCGCTCGTGGCTCAGATAGTCGCGGTGGGTGCTATTACCGCTATGCTCGGTGTGCTGCTCAATCTGATTTTAGGGCTTTCACGGGTGCTGCTGGCGATGGGCCGGCGGCGCGATATGCCTGCGGTGACTGCCCGCATCAACCCGGATAATTCCACTCCCTCTGCTGCGGTGGTGATTATAGGCATAGGTATTGCCCTCCTCGTTCTGATCGGGAA
>JBGSXK010000473.1:0-8364 GCA_041751455.1 Anaerolineae bacterium | reverse complement strand
CACCTATTATAAGCAGACTTATGGCTGGAAGCCGGAAGATTATCCTCATGCCATGCATATTGGTCGCCAGACGGTCAGCCTGCCTATCTCCGCCAGGCTGACCGACACCGATGTGGAAGATGTGATTACGGCGGTACGCCTGATTTTGGGTACTTAAATTCAGTTAAACCGGGGTTGTGGAGCGCTAGGGACGGGTTTGAAGCCCGTCTGCCTCCTCCGCCAGTGGGTTAAGGGACAGGCGCTTACAACCCGTCTGTCCCCATTCATGAGCAGAAGCACGGAAAATCACCCTAGCAATCGCCCCCAAAACCCGTAAAATATAAGACTTTGACGGCTGCAATTTCCTCTCAAAATTGTCCGTTCACAAAATCACTGAGGTTAATAGGTTTTATGGGATCTTATCACGGGCCGAAAGCAAAAGTGCAGCGGCGCTTTGGCGAGGTATTAGTCCCTCGTCCGAAGTACCAGCGCATTCTGGAGAAGCGGGCTTACCCGCCCGGCGATCATGGCAAGGAAAAGCAGTTCCGCAGTGGGCGGCGCAGCGATTATGGAATGCAGCTCTATGAAAAGCAGAAGCTGGCATTCATCTACAATATCCGCGAAAAGCAGATGCGTAACTACTTTATGAAAGCGCGCCGTCAGACAGGCAACACAGGCGCGAATCTTCTCGTTCTGCTGGAGCGTCGTCTGGATAATATCGTCTATCGTGCCGGGTTGGCTCCCACTATCTGGGCAGCGCGACAGCTTGTGGGGCACGGGCATGTGCTGGTCAACGGCAGACGGCTCAATATCCCCTCGTACATGGTACAGGTGGGCGACGAAGTGCGCCTGACCGAGAAAATGCGCCAGAATGTGCATGTGGTGGAGTCGCTGGAATCTGGCCTTAACATCCTGGATTACCTGGCAGTGGACAAAGGCGGCGCAGCGGTCACGCTGGCACGTCTGCCAGAGCGACAGGAAATTCCGGTGCCGGTGGATGAGCAGTTGATTATCGAGTTCTACACTCGACTGACATAAGCCATTAGATATCAGCAATCAGAAGCGCCCTGTGGACTCATGGGGCGTTTTGATTTCACCCGATAATTGCAAAGAATTGATTCTTCTCATCAGTCTAATTCTTCAGATAGCCTTACAATAAATACGTCTGTATTTATAGAAGCGGGTTTGCAGCCTGCCTAATGCTACCCCCTATCATCCTGAGGTTATCTATGAGGCGAACCACCTGTGCTGTTTTTACTCTGCTGCTTCTCGTTTTGCTGCCATTTCGGACTGCCGCGCAGGAAGACTTCATACCGATTACCCCGGTGAGCCTTATAACCGGTGAACCCTATTTGCGCTCACCGCGCCTGGGCATCAACCACATCAGCCTGACCAACGAACCCACCAGCGATGCACGCTATCATCAAGCCCTGGCATTGGGTGTAGGCTGGAATCGCTGGCCGCTGTATTGGGATCAGGTCGAGCCACAGCCAGAGGTGTTTTACTGGGATAATTATGATCGTCTGGTTGAAAATGACCTGCGTTATGGGCTGAAGATCAACGTGGTGCTGCTGGGACGGCCTGCCTTTGCTCAGGATGGTGCGCGTGTCGCCGGACTGAACACGCCAATCTTCGCGGATGGCAGCGACAGCCCACAGGAGGATAAAGCGCTCAACCCGGATAACCCCTGGGTAAACTTCGTCCGGGCAGCAGTTGAGCGTTACCAGCCCGGCGGCATGCTGGCACAGCAGCGCGGCTGGACGGATGGCCGGGGTGTCCGGGTATGGGAAATCTGGAATGAGCCGGATTATCTGCCCTTCTGGGAAGCCAGCATACACGATTACGCGCGCCTGCTCAAAACCGCCTACATCGTTATCAAACAGGCTGACCCGGATGCACAGGTGATGTTTGGCGGCCTGCTCTATAACAGTGGTGATAACTGGCTGGCGCAGGTGCTGGCAATTTACCAGAACGACCCACGCCGTGAGGAGTTCAACTGGTACTTCGACATTGCCGCCGTGCATAATTATGGCTATCCCTGGCGCAGTGGGTGGCTGGTGCTGTACGCTCGCCAGACACTGGCCGCCTACGAGCTGAAACGCCCCATCTGGCTGAATGAAAGCGGGGTCCCGGTGTGGGATGATTATCCCGGCCCATTGTGGGCCAGTTCCGCCGAGGAGCGCAGCCAGCGCTCAACCTTACAGCAGCAGGCCGCTTTTTTTATCCAGAGCAGTGCCTATGCCTGGGCGGAAGGAGCGGACGTGATATTTTTCCACCAGCTTTATGATGACTGTGGCAACCAGCCTGCTGGCACAAACTTCACTCTGCACAACGGCGAACTCTGCCAGGGGAACGCTATGTGTGCGGGCGATGCCTTCGGCCTGTTCCGCAATGAGCGCAGCGCGTTATGCTTCAGCCACCACCCATACCCTGGCACCCCCCGCCCGGCAGCGACGGCTTATCAACTGCTGGCGCAGGTTTTCGGCGGGGCAGAACTGGCGAACCCACTGGTATTCACTGTGGCCCAGAAGGCGACGATCATCGCTTTTGACGTGCCACAGCGCACAGAACGGATTTACGTCATCTGGAATAAGACACTGCGCCCGTTGGCGCTTGATCTGCCCGCCGCCGGGACACGCGCTGCGCTCTATACATTGACTCACAGCCCGCGCGCACTGCGGCCAGATCGCAAGGGAGTGTACGCGCTTGACCTGCCCCCGGCCACGCTGGACAGCTACCCGGACTTGCAGCCCGGCGACCCCACCGCTATTGGCGGCCTGCCTTTAATTATTGTGGAGCGTCTGGGCAGCCTTGTACCCCCCACGCTGGAGCAGTTACAGGCCATCATCCTCGCTTTTTAACTCATTGACCGTGTTAAGTGATCACGATGGGCAGTCTGTTCACCGTTTGTTTAGAATTGTCTGTTATAGTGGTGAGCAAACAGCAGTGAGATATCAGGGCCGGGCATTTGCCTGCGCTCTGAACTTTTCAGGTGAACCTTATGCACAGAATTGCGTTTTTAATCAGTATCCTCTGCCTGGGCGGGATGATCGGCCTGACGCTGGCACAGGACGCTACGGGAGGTGATGACGTGGCGGAAGAACAGGTAATTATTGGCGATCCACGTGTCCCCGCGCCAGAGTTCCCCGAAGGACTGGACTGGCTTAATGTTCCCGCACCAGTCAGCATCGAGGCGCTGCGGGGCAAGGTGGTTGTGCTGGATTTCTGGACATATGGCTGCATCAACTGCATTCACATGATCCCTACGCTGGAACGACTGGAAGAAAAATACCCGGATGAACTGGTGGTCATCGGAGTTCACTCAGCCAAATTCGAGAACGAGGGGCAGACCGACAACCTGCGTCAGATCGTGCAGCGTTATGACCTGCATCACCCGGTCATTAACGACAACGCCTTTGTCGTCTGGCAGACATGGGGGGTGCGGGCGTGGCCTTCTTTCGGCTTTGTGGATCCGCTGGGTAATGTGGTCGTCGTCCAGGGGCGCGACGGACAGCCCTCCGCGACACTGGCAGGCGAACTGCCGTTTGAACTGTTCGATCAGGTCGTGGGTGGCATGGTGCGTTACTTCGACGAAACAGGCGATCTTAATCGGGAACCGCTGGCACTGGCGCTGGAAGCCGATGCACAGCCCCGCACACCCCTGTCGTTCCCCGGCAAGGTGCTGGCCGACTCCACAGGCAGCCGTCTGTTCATCACCGATACCAACCATCATCGTATTGTTATCGCTGACCTGAACACCTACGAAGTGCTGGACGTGATCGGCGGCGGACGCGGCTTTAATGATGGCACTTTCGGCGAGGCGCACTTCAACAAACCGCAGGGCATGGCGCTGGATGGCAGCATACTCTATGTGGCCGATACCAATAACCATGCTGTACGCGCGGTAGACCTGACGGCGCGCACGGTCAGCACACTCGCCGGGACAGGTACGCAGATGCGCACACGGGGCGCGGGCGGTGCAGCGCTGGAAACTGAACTGGCGAGTCCCTGGGATGTAGAGATGGGTGCGGATGACGTGCTGTATATTGCAATGGCCGGGCCGCATCAGCTATGGGCGCTGGATTTGAACACGCAGACTATCGCCCCACTGGTAGGCAGTGGCATCGAGGGATTGGCCGACGGCACATTCCAGAGCGCGGAACTGGCCCAGCCCAGCGGCCTCTACTATCAGGATGGGCTGCTGTATTTCGCCGACAGCGAATCGAGCAGCATCCGCGTGGCCGATGTGAATACACAGCAGGTGACGACCCTGGCCGGGCCGCTGGAAAACAATCTGTTCGCGTTTGGGGATGTGGATGGCGTGGTGGGCGAGTCCCGCTTGCAACATGCGCTGGGCGTAGTGGGCGATGACGACGGCCTGCTTTACGTGGCCGACACCTACAACAGCAGGATCAAACAGCTTGATCCGCAGACAAAGACCACGACCACCCTGTTCGGCCTGGGCGACCTGGGAGGCTACCGTGATGGCAGCGCAGAGGTGGCGCAGTTCGATGAGCCGGGCGGGCTGGATTATGCTAATGGCAGGCTGTATGTGGCTGATACCAATAATCATGCCGTGCGTGTGATTGACCTGGCGGCAGGCGAAGTCAGCACTCTGGCCTTCCCCAATGTGGAGGCACTGCTGATGGATAACCAGCCAGTGGTCATCGGCGGGAACAGCGCGCGCGGCGAAATGTTAACACTGCCAGAGCAGACCGTCGCGCCAGGCGCGGGCAGTATCATACTCGATATCACGCTTCCTGAAGGCTATAAGCTGAATAACCTCGCGCCGCTCACGGTGGAATGGATCAGCAGCGGTGAGGCAGTGGTGATCGAAGAGGGCGATCATCTGGTGCGGCTGGTGGAGCCGGAACTCCCCATTACGGTGCCTGTCCAACTGCTGGAAGGGGAAGACCTGCTGCATGGTGATTTCATCATTTACTACTGCGAAGCGATCAACGAAACACTGTGCTTTGTAGATAAAGTCAGTGTGGATATCCCGGTAATCGTCACGCCCAACAGCGGCGAGTCGGTCATCACGATAGAGCGAGGGGTAATCCCGCCTGTGCTGCCGCAGTCCTGAAGGTAATCCCTGTTGGCCTATGCGCTTTTCCCCCGGCTGCCCCATCCGTGCCAGAAGCAGAACAGGTAAAATCGGGTTAGGTTCATAGGTCAGAGAGGGAAGTATGAACACAGCAGTAGAGGATGCCCTGCAGCAGAAAGCGCTGGATGTCTACCAGCTTCTGATCGCCACCTATGGCGAACAGCCGCTTGTACCGCGCCGTGAGCCAATGCATGAACTGATCTCGACCATGCTCTCACACCGCACCACCAACGCCAATGAGGCGCTCGCCTATGACCGTATGCGTGAGCGTTTTGGCTCGTGGGAGGCCATCCGCGACGCGCCGCTGGACGAACTGATCGAAGCGATTGCCCCGGCGACATTTCCGGAGGTCAAAGCGCCCAACATCAAAGCGGCGCTGGCGCGGATTATCGAGGAACGTGGGGAGCCGAAGATTGACTTTCTGCGTGATATGCCTGTGGGGGAGGCGGTGCGCTGGTTGGAGTCGCTGCCGGGCGTGGGCGTGAAAACCGCCACGCTGGTGATGCTGTTCTGCTTCGGCCAGCCTGTGCTGCCAGTGGATACCCATGTGCATCGCATCAGCCTGCGGCTTGGCCTGATCCCTCTCAAAACCAGCGCGAATAATGCGCACAGGCTGCTGCTTGATCTGCTGCCGGATGATCCCTACATCCTGTTCAACTTCCATAAAGACATGCTGCGGCACGGACAAACGCTCTGCACCTATAACCATCCCAAATGCCCGCGTTGCCCTTTTAAACCTTTGTGCGATTATTATCAGGCGCAGCAAATTGCCTGACGGAAGATGTCAGAAGAACCAGACCATCTGAACAGGGGTACAGTGTTTCGCGCCCCTGCTCAGAGTCGCGGGATTCAGGAAGGTTGACTTTCCTCCCGCACAGGACGCGGCAGAGATTGACCATTGCGAGCCGCCGAGTCGCCATTGTGGGTCATACTGTTCAGCAGTTGATGTGCCATCGTGGTCAGTTCCATCGGCAGCACGAACTTGGTCGAAGGGCTGGTGCCCACATCACGCAGGGTTTGCAGATATTGCAGCATCATAGTATTCGAGCCTGCATCCCGTGCCTGGGTATCAATAGCATCCAGCGAAGCGGCGAAACCCTGTGCCCGCAGCAGTAATGCCTGACGTTCGCCCTCAGCCTGCAAAATGGCCGACTGCTTCAGACCTTCCGCACGCAGAATGGCCGACTGCTTTTCACCTTCGGCCACGGTAATGGCGGCCTCGCGTTCACCCGAAGCACGGGTCACAGCCGCCCGGCGCTCACGTTCTGCGCTCATCTGGCGGTTCATGGAATCCTGGACTTCACGCGGCGGTTCAATCTCACGGATTTCCACACTGGTGATCTTCAAGCCCCAGCGTTCGGTCACTTCGTCCAGCTTGACCCGCAGGGTATCGTTGATCTGTTCACGTTTGGACAGCACATCGTCCAGCGTGATGTCACCGATCACGGCGCGCAGGGTGGTGGTGGCGATGTTGGTGGAAGCACTGACCACATCCTCAACCGCAATCACTGACAGCTTGGAATCGATCACCCGATAATAAACCAGGAAGTCGATAGCAATGGGCGCGTTATCCTGAGTGATGGCCGTTTGCGAAGGGATGTCCAGAAACTTCTCGCGCACATCCACCTTTACAGCAGTTTCCAGCAGGGGCAGCACAAAGACAATTCCTGGCCCACGTGTCCCGGCATAACGTCCCAGGAACAGCACCACCAGCCGCTCGTATTCTTTGGTAATACGAAAAGTCCGCAGCAGAATATAGAGTACAAGGGCGGCAATGACAATAACCAGAATTTCAGTAGGTATTTGATTTGGCATAGCACAAACTCCTTAGCTTAGAGCGCTTCTTCTGTCTCTTCATATCCATTAAGTTCGGCGCGCTTGGCCTTTATGCCTTCGACAACCACTTGCAGCCCATCCCGCTCGATAACAATCACCTCTCGTCCTACTGGAAGTGACTTGCCATCGTAGCTGGTGGCTGTCCACAATTCCCCGCGCAAATGAATAGTGCCCGTAGGATCAAGTGATTTGACCACTCGCCCACGCGCGCCGACCAACAGTTGATCTTCATTCATGACAGGTTCCGCTCGTGCTTTGTCCAGCATCGGCAGCAGCACGAATTGATGATAGAGCAGCGGCAGCAGCAGTGTCAGGCCGATAATCACAGGTGAAACCTGCAACCCATTAAACAGAATCCAGCCGCCCACACCCTGTAAAACCAGCCCTCCCAGCGCGAAAGAGGCATACTCACGCCTGATAAAGGGCACGACGATAAACCCGCTCACCCCTACCAGCAGCAGCAGTACCGCCAGCCAGTTGGTAGGCATATTAACCAGGGCCAGTGCCGCACCACCCAGCACCACCAGCGCCAGCACCTCGATAACTCCCGTGCCAGGGAGATAGGCCCCTGTAACCCCCAGCCACAGGCCGAAGATTAAAGCCAGGTAGACCACGTTGGGATCAATCATAGCTTGACCCTCCATAACAATCTTTGACGTTCAAGTTAAATTATAGAGTATAACTCTCCTAAAAACTCCCCAAATCATTCGGGGTCGCCTAATTATTTGAGCAAGATCATGGAATGGACTTATCGTTGGTAAAGACCAATGGACTTTATAAAGTCAGCCACTATAATTAAATGACAAAATTCGAACGAAAGTTGATGGATCGGCAGCAGCTTGCACCTACAGCAGACACTCATGCCCAACTTGAAGATCGACAGTCACCGTATGCAGGCCGATTTCGAGGAGATTTCTCGCATCGGTCAGCGGCCAGACAGAAGTATCTGTCGGGCGGCTCTCTCCCGCGAAGATCTGGAAGCCCGCGCCTGGTTTGCTGACCGGGTTGAAGAAGCGGGCTTTTTCGTGGCCGATGACGATGCCGGGAATCTGAGCGGGCTGCTGCACTGTGATGACCCCAGGGCGCGCACGTTACTGATTGGTTCACACCTGGATACGGTAGCCAATGCCGGGCGTTATGATGGGGCGCTGGGCATGGTGGCCGGCCTGGAGTGTCTACGTACCCTCAAAGCAGCTAATCTGCGTCTGCCTGTCCATGTCGAGCTGATCGACTTTACAGATGACGAAGGCGCATGGCAGCCCATGTTCGGCAGCATGAGCCTGGCAGGCAGGCTCGCGCCCGATTTTCTAAAGAGTGGCAATGGTCAGATGAGTGCTTTCCGTGCGGCGCTGACGCGAGCCGGCATTAACCCGGAGCATATCCACCGCGCCCGGCGTGACCAGGACAAGCTGGCCGGATATATTGAACTGCATATCGAGCAGGGT